>JBOGVK010000181.1:0-6105 GCA_050692375.1 Actinomycetota bacterium | reverse complement strand
GTACGGTTCAACGGCCTGAGCGTCGGCGCCGGCAACTTCACCGTGAACTCGAGCATCCTGATCACCGCCACCGTTCCCGCCGGCGCCACCAACGGCCTGATCACGGTCGTTGCCCCGGGTGGAACGGTGAACTCCGCCACGAGTTTCACCGTGACCTCGCCCCCGCCACTCCCTACGGTCACCAGCCTCTCCCCGACTACGGGTCCCGTGGGCACGACGGTGACGATCACCGGCACGAACTTCACGGGCGCGACCGCAGTGAAGTTCCATGGGGTCCAAGCCGTGTTCACGCTGAACTCGGACACGACCATCACCGCGACGGTTCCGAGTGGGGCGACGACCGGGCTGGTCGCCGTCGTGACCCCGACCGGCACCGGGAAGAGTCCGAAGAACTTCATCGTGACCTGAGGTCCGCGGAGGTGAACCTCGCGGTCAACCCTTCGGCCGTGCTTGCCTGGCAGCCGTCGGCGGATAGGGCCGTTCCGGACCACGGGAACCTCGACGTTCAACACTCCGCCCAGTTCTCGATCTGAGCGGGCCACGGCTGAGTCAGGCCGCGCGCGCCATCAGTGGCGAAGGCGGTTCCACAGCAGCTTGGCTGCCTTCTCCCGGCCCGCGCGAGCCGCCCTGGATGCAGATGGTCGGATGAGATCGGAGCCGAGGTGGCGCAGACCCGCCGGCGCCGCACCGAGCTCATCAAGCAGTCCCTGAAGCTCGTACCCCATGACGGACAATCGGTGTTCACCGATGGTGCGCAGGTAGTCCGCGCACCATCGCTTCCGCACCACCGTGGATGTCACGCTCTTCCACTTGTCGAGCGGCTCGGTGCTCAAGGCGGTGTACCGATCGGTGCCGACACGGTCGCCCATGCGCGCGTCGAGTTGGACGGCCGCGAAGTTGGTGGCGATCGAGGGATCGTAAGGGAGTGCGAGGTAGTCGAAGAGTGGACCCAGGGAGTCGTCCGGGTTCGTGACGAGATCCTCGAAACGCAGCGCGTGGGCACGATCCGCGTAGCGTTCGAATCCGCTCGCCAAGGCGCTCACGCCGTCGAACAGGTCGTGACGCCACCGCTCGAGGTCCCACTTGCCTCCTCCCCACGTTTCCACGATCGAGGCGACCACGGCGAGGGGGTTCCGCCACAGGAACACGAACTTCCCGCCGGGGAAGAGGCGGAACAGATCGTCGACGATGAAGTGATAGCGCGGCGTCTTATCGAGGAAGTAAGAGCCCTTGCCGCGCGAGGCTTTCGCGTACAGCCGAGTCACGAACGTCCTGAGCTCGTCGAAGTAGTCGTCCTCGCCGTTCGGCAACCCTTGCGCGAACTCTCGGATCGCCCGCGAAGCGGGCACCTGTCCGTACTCTGCGAAGGCTCCCCGTTCACGAAGGGCATAGACCTGGGGGAGGAGGATCCAGGGTTCGGGGGCCGTGGAGACGTCGTCGTGAGCCGCCAGCAGTCGCTGCAACAACGTGGACCCCGAGCGGGGCAAGGACAACAGGAAGATCGGCTCTTGGTTCATCCGGCGGATGCGATGTTCATCAATCGGTAAGGTACACAAGAGCGGCGCGCAGGCGCCGTTCTCGTTCATCGCGGATGTGAGGTGAGCACAGCTTGGGTGGATCGCAAGATGAGGGTTCCGTCGCCAGGGTGGGCGTCGTCACCCCGACGCTGAACGCAGAGCGGTTCCTGGAAGCGACGCTTCATTCGATCTGGAGCCAGAAGAGCGCCTCGCTCGACATCGACCACGTCATCGTGGACGGAGGATCGAGCGATCGGACACTCGAGATCGCGTCGGGGTTTCCCTCTCGCGTGGTCGTCTCCACGGACGATCAGGGGATGTACGACGCCGTGAACCGCGGGATGGCGATGGTGAACGGCGACATCGTCGGGTACATCAACGCCGACGACGAGATCGCGCCGGGGGCTCTGGCCTTGGTCGCGGAGACGCTCCGTCACAACCCCGACGTCGGCTGGGTGTGCGGTCGGGTGGAGTACAGCGACGAGCATGGCGACGCGCTCGGCATGATGACGCCCGTTCGGCTCTCCCTTCGCTCGTACCTGGGCCTGGGCTGGTCGTGCATCCCCCAACAGACCGTATGGGCTCGACGGACGTTCTACGATCAGGTCGGCCCGTTCGACATCGAATATAAGAACTGTGGCGACTACGACTGGTACGCGCGCGCGATGCGATTGCAGCATCCACGCATCCTCAAAGAGACGATCGGTCGGTTCCGGCTGCATCCCGGACAGATCTCGCTCGACCCGGAGAAGATGGCCCGGGAGAGCCGGATGGTGCAGGAACGCCATGGGAACCGGGACGCGGTCGGGTACGTTCGCGGGAAGATCCTGAGTCTTCGATTGAACGCCGCGAACCCGAGATGGCTCATCGCGAAGAAGACCGGTCGGATCAGCTTCAAGCCCCCGGATGATGTGCGCTCGTAGCTGACCTTCCCCGTCGCCGCACGTCACGAAACCGCCAGCACCGCCCACCGGCTCGGCCAATCGGCCCACGGCGTCCCCTCCCCCGACCGGCCGGGACCTTTCGTCGTATCCAAACCCCCCGTTCGCCCCTGCGGGGGGACCGCGGGGCTGCCGATTACGGAGGCAGGTCTAGCGACGAGGGGGCGGATATGCAACAGGTTGGAGCCGAGACACGTCACGGGATCATCGCGAAGGTCATCGCGAGAGTCAGTACGAAGCGCGTCCTTGCGGGGAGTGTCGCGCTGATCATGTTCTCCGGGGGGTTCGTCGGCACAGGTGCGACCGCGCTCTCAGCGCCACACCACCATCGGCTCCATCGCCACCATCACCACCATCAGCACCACCACCGGCACAACGGGCACCGGCGGGACACCACCATGCCTACCATCACCATCGACAACCCCGTGGCGAACGCGATCCTGAGCGGCTCCATCCTGTTCAACGGAACAGCCACCGATGACTCCGGTGTGAGGAGGGTCCAACTCCTCGTGGACAGCTACCTCCACCCGAGACGAGCCGACGGTACGGCAACGTGGAGCTACTTGCTCGACACGACCGATCTCTCCGACGGGCAGCACGTGATCACCATCCGGGCGACCGACGCAGGCGGGAACCGCACACTCGTTCCCATCACGGTGAACCTCGCCAATGGCAACACGCCGGACCCATCACCGAGTCCGAGTCCGAGTCCGAGTCCGAGCCCCGACCCGTCACCCTCACCGAGCCCGGCGCCATCTCCGTCGCCCTCGCCGAGCCCGTCCTCCGGGCCGCTGCCTGGAACCCCACCGGTGGTGCTGGGGATCTGGTCCGATGGCGTGAGCGGTCACACGACGGTTGCTCTTCAGGCCCAGATCGGGCGGACGTTCGGCGGGTTCCGTTTCAACCACGGGCTCATGAACGACGTACCCGGCAAGGCGGACGACCTGAGCTTCGACGCGGGACTGCGGCTCGTGTACCACAACGCGGATTCCGAGAACCTCGACGGCACCCCGTGGCAATGGGCGGCCGTTGCTTCCGGTTCCTACGACTGGCGCCTGGCCCAGATCGTTCAGGCCATCAAAGCGGACCCGCGCTGGACGCACGCCACCCCGTTCCTGCTGAGCTTCCAGCACGAGCAGGACGGCGTCGTCGGAGCGGGAACCCCCGAGGACTACAAGGCCGCGTTCAGGCACGTGTTCTCGTACTTCCAGTCGGCGGGCATCTTGTGGCGTTCCGGGGGCTCGGTGGAGCTCGTGTGGGACGTCACCAAGAACTCACTGAACGCCGGCGCGACGGCACGCCTGTTCGATCCCGACCTCGGGCCCGATGGCTCGACGGTCGTCGGGGACTACTACGACATCCTCGGACTCGACGTCTACGACAAGGTGCAGTCGAACGGTCATCTCGGCTACACGGATCCCCATCAGGCGTTCGACGTGGCGCATGCGTACGCGTTGGCTCGCGGGAAGCAGTTCGGGGTCTTCGAGTTCGGGGTCGCCGAAGGCGCTCCGGGTGAGAAGGCGCTCGTGTTCTCCCAGGTCATCTCCACGTTGAAGTCCTACGGGAGCGGGATCCCCGGTTCCGCGATGGCGCTGATGTATTCGAACGTGACCGGGAAGCAGGTCTACTACCCGGACACATCGCCGGACTCTCTCGCGGCATTCATCGCGATGGCGCACGACCCGTTCTTGGGAGGCTGACGCCGAGGGTCGAACAACGCGTTCGTCGGTGCTCGGGCACGAGCGTCAGTCGGCGACGAATGCCTCATACGCGTCACGGGCGTGCGCGAGTCGACCGCTGAGACGGCGGTTGCCGAGTTCCGCCCGAAGCGCGTTCTTCAGGTCCTCGCGCTCCCTCGACGGGCGCTGAACGCGCGTCTCCGGCACCGCAGCTTGCGGCCCGCGACCCTCGCGTTCGAAGACCGCGACGATCTGGCGATAGTCATCGAAGCCGATGATGCCGCATTCGAGCTCGCCGAGGGCCTTCGACCATGCAGGTCTCCGCGAACGGTCCTCGATGATCTCGTAGCAACGTTCCACGTTCGCGTCGGTGTGTTCGAACTCGTCGAACCCCGTCTCGAAGCGCTCGTTCACCCGTCGGATGACCGCTCCGAAGTCTCGCGTGACGGTCTCGAACTCACCGACCACGAGGTCGGCTCGGAACGGCAGGAGCACGTTGTAGAAGCGACCGTACGCAGCGAGTGCCTGACCGAGGCTGACGTACGGTTCTCTGATGACCGCCGAGAGGGCGACGTCCTCGGGCTCGCGGATCGTGACGAGGGTCGGGACCTTTCGGCGCGCGGCCGCGATGAGATGTGCTGGGGCATGCAACGTGTGGGCGACACGAACCGGGTTCCGCTGAGCGATCTGGAACGCGATCGTCGCGAACGTGACCGCGGATCGTGTGAACCCGTCGATCACCAACCGCGTGTCGTCCCCGAGCACTGAATCCGGATACTTCCGGCGGGCGATCGGGAGGTAGAGCGCAGGATGCTCGGCCATGCGGCCCCGGAGTGTCCAGCGGAACGAGCGCGCGCTCGTCACCGTCGGGCCGAACCTCCTGCGCTCATGTGCCGCCTACCAGTCCGCGTCCGAGTAGAACTCGGTTGCGATCGGTTCCGTCCGCATGCGGATGTGATGGATCTGCTCGCGGGACAAACGGCTCTTCCACGTCTCGGCGGCCGAGCGGCTATCCCGCTTGAGCACGCCGGCATCTCGCGCTTCGGTCGGGTTGGCCGCATCGGTGGCGTCGACGATCCCGGCCCGTTCCTGATCACCGAACCCGATCCCGAGGTGATCGAACATCTCGCCGAACCGATCGAGCGGATCCCTGGCGATGTCCTCATGCCGGAAGAAACGCCAATCCGGTCGCGTCCCCCGGTACTGGAGGATGGCGTGATGGATGACGTTCCAGAGGAGGATCGCTTGGTCGATGATCTCCTGCTCGGCCTCGGCTGATGTTTCGATCTCCTCTTGGAACGGCGACAGCAGGTCGCGCATCAAGAGCGGTTGCTTCAGGAAGTCGGCGAAGGGGTGGGTCCATCCGTACTTCATGAGGCTGCTGGCGAACGCCGCTGGATGGCGGATCAGGACGATCACCTGTGTGTCGAACGTGTCGCTCAACCAGCCGGCCGAGAACACGGCGATGGGGTCCTTCAACAGGGGACGCGCACGTCGGCGCCGGTAGCGAGCGAACTCCCATCGATCATGCACGATCGCCGCGGCATCCCGTGCGGCTCGAGTGGCTCGAAGGGCCGCGGCGGTCTGGTATCTGAACGCCAACATGTCCCGTACCGGCTGGAGGTAATTGATCTCGTTCTCCGGGCACACGTACGGGAACCAATAAGGGAAGCGGACGTTCAGGATCCCGGGCCGGTGGATGACACTGAACGGTTCGCGGATGTAGCCGAGCGCCGGAGACAACGACAGCATCTTGCCGACGAACGTCGACCCGGAGCGATGCGAGCCGGTCACCAGGACGGGGTTCGGGCAGTCGCCATGCATCACGCGAGGACGGGTCGGTGGACGGTCGAGGAGATCCGGCCCAGCGAAGTGCGTCTCATCCTCGCGTCCCTCTCGCTCCTCGTTGGCACCGATAGCGTAGCCGTCGGTCGCGACCTCGGCGAGGGTCGTAACCCCGTCCATGAG
>JBOGVK010000180.1:0-6574 GCA_050692375.1 Actinomycetota bacterium | reverse complement strand
GACGTGGGGAGACGGCGTGGAGACGATCGATAGCGATGCCCTAACAGACCTCGCTCCCATGATCGGCGAGCTCGGCGGGATGAGCGCCGCGGCCTCAGCAGGCGGACTGGCCGGCGGACCGGGCGCGACCTTCACGATCTATCTCGACTCCATGTATCCGGCGGTCGCTCCCCACCTGGTGATCGGACCTGTGGTGTCGCGCGGGGTGGAGATCTTCACGAATGCATGCGAGAAGGTGGGCCTCGAGTTCGACGGGATCGCGCGCGTCGACGCGATGGAAGAGTCCTACGCCGACCGCGAGCTCGATCAACCCTCGGAGGCATATCTCGGTGTGTCCGAGCTCGCATCATCGATCGGGGTCTCGCGTCAACGCGTGTCTGAGCTCCGAACCCGGGCGGATTTCCCTGCTCCCGTGGCAGAGCTCGCCGCGGGCCCCGTCTGGGCGGAGTCGTCGCTGCGTCGATTCCTGGACACCTGGGAGCGCAAGCCCGGTCGTCCGCCGAAGGTACGCAACCCTAAGGCTGAAGGGATCCGGGATCGCCGCACCCGCGTCAAGGATCTGTCCGCCTGACCTACTCGAGAAGCAGGTCGCCGAGCTCGGCGGCGTTCCTCACCGCGAAGTCGCGGTAGCAGTTGTTCATCAGCACGTGGGTCTCGCGCGTCTCGGCCGCGAGCGCTTGGAGCCTGGGCACCCACTCCCCGAGCTCTTCCTTCGAGTAGTCGTAGCGGAAGCGGACCGAGGCGCTCTCGCTCTTCGCTGCCCACGCCTCGGGGCTGCGCCCGTGGAACCGCACCATCGAGAGGTCGTCGGCGGTCGCCGCCGCGATCGGCGGGATGCTCGAGACGAAGCCCTGCGGCATGTCCACGCAGACGAACGGCAGGTGTCGCTCCTCTAGGAAGGAGAGGCTCTCCTCCCGGTTGCGCTCGCTCATCCACGTCTCATTGCGGAACTCGATCGCCACGCGGTAGTCGGGCAGGCGCGCCGCGCACTCCTCGATGTACGCCTTGCTCTTCTTCGAGATCACGAACCACTGCGGGAACTGGAAGAGCACGGCGCCGAGCTTGCCCGCCGAGTGCAGCGGCATCAGCGCGTCGCGGAACCGCTGCCACACTTCGTCGACCGCCTCGTCGGGCAGCTTGTCGCGATACACGTTCCGCTTGTCGAGCGTCTCGGGCGGGAGCGCGGCCTTGATGTCGTTGTAGAGCGAGTCGATCTTCGTCGGGTGGTTCGTCAGCAGCGAGTACGCCTTGATGTTGAACGTGAACTCGGGCGGCGTGCGCTCGATCCACAGGACCGAGTTCTTCTCCGAGGGCGGGTAGTAGTACGTGGAGTCGACCTCGACCAGCGGGAAGCGCGACGCGTAGAACTTCAGACGGGCTTCTGCAGACGTCGTTCCCGGCGGATAGAAGTTGCCGTCCTTGATCAGCGTCGGATCGGTCCACGACGACGTGCCGATCAGGATGGTCCCGGTCACTGCGGCTTTGGGTTCTTGCGCAGGACCTTGTCCTTCGCGCTGTTCGCCTTCTCCTTGGCTAGTCGGAGTAGCCGCTGCGCCCAGACGTACTCCGTGGCCAGGATGCCGAGCCCCACGAAGATCAGGACCCAACCCGGGAGGATGGGTAAGACGAGCCCTGCGACCCCGATCAACAGCACGACGACACCGGCGATCGTGACCCCGATCCGCCTGCCGTTGCGACCGATGAACAGGACGACGGCCTTGAACGGGACGACCGCCGGACGATCGTGCCATCGCCGCGCGATCGCAGGCTCGGTCGCCGCGAGCTCGGCGACGGTCTCGCTGGCGTCGCGTTCCTCGGGGTCGTCGCCCCAAACGTCGTGACGGTGCGGCTGGTCGTTCATGCAGGGGTCCTTACTCTGCCACGTCCGGACAGCGACGTCGCCACCGAGATCCCGATCAACGTGGCTATCCCACGGAGACAGGTTACAGGGCTGTCTCTCATCGTTTTCTAATCCGTGCCTGGATACGTTTGGAGGCATCGACGCCCCCTACATCATCGATGACAAGAGCGGCTCGCGTTGAAGTCTGTCCTGATCCTCGCCGCAGCAGCCACGGTCACCTTCGGTGGCATCGTCGGCGTGGACGCGAGGCCGCACAACCGCGCGCCTCGGCCGATCGTCATCATCTTCATGGAGAATCACTCGGCTACATCGATCATCGGGAATCCGTCGGCCCCCTACGAGAACGCCTTCGCCGCCCAGGGCATCCGTTTCACGAACTACCAAGAGCCACCCGGCGGCGGACCATCGCTGCCCGACTACCTCCAGCTCGTGGCGGGCTCCGGCTGCGGGAAGACCTCGGATTCCGTGATTCCGGGCGACCCGTCCATCTCGGCCGCGGGCTGCACGACGACGCTCTGGAATCAGCTCGAGGCCGCCGGCATCTCCTGGGCGGTCTACGAGGAGGGGATGCCTGGAGCCTGCGCCTCGAACGTGACGTACGACGACAGGGCCACCGGTGGTCCATACGCCCTCAAACACAATCCTGCGACGCCGTTCCCGGCGATCTGGAGCCATCGAGAGCTCTGTCAGGCTCACGTGCTCCCATTCTCGGTGTTCGATCCGTCCGCGCTGCCCGCCGTCTCCTTCGTCGCGCCGAACATCTGCAACGATCAGCACGGATCGAGCGACCACAGGTGGAGCAGCTGCATGGCCGGATCCTCGGCCCTCCTCGCACGCGGAGACGCCTGGCTCGCTGCCCACGTTCCGGCGATGCGGGCAGCCGGGGCGACCATATTCCTGACCTACGACGAGTCCGGCACGCTTTTCGCGGCCGAGGTCGGGCATCACATCCGGCCCGGGCTCGATGCGACGCCGATGAGCCACTACTCCGTGCTGGCCGGCATCGAGAAGCTGTACCACTTGCCGCTCCTACTCAACGCGGCGACGGCGAACCCGATCAGTTTCTCCCGTGGGGGTCGCGATCAGGCGACAGCCTAGGGCCGGACTCACCAGGTCGGATGTTCGCGGACCAGTGTTTCAGTTCGAAGAGGTTGGGATGCTCGGCGAGCCACAGGGTGTGTGCTCCCACACGCGCTCGGCATCCTCGCCCTTCGGCGCCAACGCCAACAGCAGCCCGTAGACCACCTCCGTGTCGGCGATCGCGAACGACGGCACCTCGACACGCTCTGATCGCGCGCGTCGAGGAAGCCGCCGGTGTTGTAGAGCCGTCTCATCGTTCTCTTATCGTCGGACTGCGTACGCTGGGACAAAGGAACCATCCCCGCTGCTGAAGGCGGTCTGATGAGGATCCTCGTGGTCGAAGACGAGCCCAAAGTGGCGAACGCGATCCGTCGGGGTCTCGAGCGACACGGGTACATGGTGGACCTATCGGCCGACGGCACCGACGCTCTCTCGATGGCGACCGAGTACGACTACGACGCCATCGTCCTCGATCTGATGCTGCCCGGGATGGATGGCCTCACGATCTGCGAACGACTCCGAGCCCGGGAGCGCTGGGCGCCGATCCTCATGCTCACGGCTCGCGGCTCGGTGAGGGATCGCATGCAAGGCCTCGACGCCGGCGCTGACGACTACTTGGTGAAGCCGTTCGCCTTCGGTGAACTCCTCGCTCGGCTGCGCGCGCTCGTGCGTGGGCGTTCAGGCGCGCGACCGGCCGTACTGGAGGCGGGCGATGTTGTCGTCGACCCCGCGCGCCACACCGTGTTTCGCGCTGGACGCCCCGTTGAGCTGACGGCACGCGAGTTCGGGCTTCTCGAATTCCTCATGCGCCACCAAGGGGAGGTCATGACCAGAACCCAGATTCTCGAACACGTGTGGGATTCCAACTACGACGGGGTCTCCAACGTCGTGAACGTATACGTCGGCTACTTGCGGAAGAAACTCGACGAGCCGTTCGGGCGGTCGCTCATCCGTGCGGTCCGCGGAGTGGGATACGTGCTGGAGCCCGGATGAGCCTTCCGATCCGGAGCCGCTTGACGCTCCTGTATGTCGGGGTACTTGCGGTGATCCTCGTAGCCTTCGGAGCCTTTCTGTTCCTGCGGCTGAAAAGCGATCTCCTGGGGGCGCTCGATGACTCGCTCTCTTCACGCGCCGCGCAGATTTCACTCGGATACCAAGGTCAGGGACAATCTGAGTTCCAAGATGTGAGCGACGCGTCGCTACGAGGCTTGGCGATCGGAGAGTCCGCGGCCCAGATCATCTCCACATCTGGGGGGATCGAAGACTCTACGGGAGACCCGGTGTCCGAGCGTTCGATGATCTCTCCCACCGCGCTCGCTCGAGCCGGCGGGGGACAGCGCGTTCGGGCGAGCGTCGCATTGGGTAGTGACGGCGAAGAGTTCCGCGTCCTCGCCATCGCTCTCTCCCACGCTCCGGGCTCGGCCGTCCTCGTCGTCGCTACGTCTCTGGAAGAAATGACGGCCTCCGTTCACCGCCTGCTCGTCCTCATCTTGGCTGGGATCCCCATCGCTCTCCTAGCGGCCGGCCTCGGAGGGTGGCTCCTCGCGGGCCGGGCGCTCCAGCCCATGGCGCGCATGACGAGGGAAGCTGAAGAGATAGGAGCGGACCGGCCCGATGAGCGCATAGAGGTTCCTAGGACCGCCGATGAGCTGCAGCGCCTGGCCCGAACGCTGAACGCGATGCTCGACCGGCTCCAAGGGGCCGTCGAGACTCAGCGGAGGTTTGTGGCCGACGCTTCACACGACCTCCGAACCCCGCTCACGGTCATGCTCTCGGAGCTCGACGTCGGCCTCGAGGTTGCCGACCTCAGCGCCTTCTCGGCGCGCGAGATGCTCGCGAGCAACCGCGAAGAGATTCAGCGGATGGCGCATATGGTGGACGATCTGCTGACGCTCGCCGCCGTCGATGAGGGCCATCTAGAGCTCGTCACAGCTCCCATCCAGCTCCGCGAACTTGCTCTCCACGTCGTCGACGAACTCCGTCCTCTTGCCGCCGCCGCAGGGGTCCACGTCCGGATCCAGGGCGCCGGTGTTCGGCTCGACGGCGACCGGGAACGGTTGAAGCAGGTGCTCGCGAACCTCGTAGACAATGCGGTTCGGTACTCGGATCGCTCCGCGGACGTGCGCGTGTCGTTGTGGGAAGTGTCCGGGGAGGTTGGGTTCACGGTTACGGACACCGGGCCGGGTATCCCGCCCGCCGCCATCCCCCACCTATTCGACCGCTTCTTCCGGGTCGATCCGGCGAGATCCTCCACACGGCGCGGGAGTGGTCTCGGGCTCGCCATCTGTCGTGACCTGGTCGCCGCGCACGGCGGCCGCATTTGGGTGGAGAGCAGCGAGGGTAGAGGCAGCTCGTTCTCGGTCGCGCTGCCGGCGACCCAATCGGGGCCGCTGGGACTCACCGCCCTCTTATCACCCAGTTCATAGGCTGTGGCTATCGAATAGAGAGGAGGTGAAGAGGATGAAGAACAGGAAGAACAGGAAGAACGGGAAGAACGGGAAGAGGAGGTACGTGATCGGCGCCGCCATTCCGCTGGTCGTTTCGCTAGGGTTGTGGCTCGGGCTGGGGAGCGCATCCGCTGCTCGCGCGCCGAAGCACCGTCCGGTGTCTGCTCAGGTGATGACCGGAGTGCAAAGCAACAACTTCGAGGTCGGCGGCCGAGCCAAGCTGGACACGGCGCTGCCGAACAAGGTGGCCGTATACGCGTCGAGCACGTCTGAGAACCCGAACGGTCCTGATACGGACAACGTCCAGTCAGGGGACCAAAACTCGCTCGACGATCCTAGCGAGGATCCTAGCTCGGAAGGCGAGAGCACGACTCCCGAGAGCGACGGCGTTGACTGCCAGCAGGACGGGAACTTCGAAGGCGTGAACGCTGCCGGCACGGGCCAAGGCTGCGATGGCTCCGGAGTGTGAGATCCGCGCAGGTGAACCCATGATTCATCGGGAAAGAACCAGCCGGGAAGTAGATCAGACCGAGTCGCGCGTTGCGGGCTCGGTCTCGTCTCTAAGCCTGGGCTCCCTTGCCGCTAGAAATCGGTCCCCCGGATCGCCCTGGTATGCGACCGCGTGGGAAGGCCTTTGCGAAGAGGGAACGGGGTGAGCGCCTGATCTGGTTCGCTCTCGCATGCTGGTTCTTGGCCGCGCTCGCTCTCGGCTGCATCGTCGGGTGTGTTTCGGCTCGTGCAGACCGGATGGCCGAGCGCATGATCCAAGAACGGAGGCAGGAGCTACGCGCACGCATGGGTCCGCCCGCGGTGAACCTCAAACCTAGGTTAGACGTCCTCACGGAACGAGCGCCGTCCCTCGATCGCGCCGGACGGTCTGGGGGATGAGGATCTGACTCGGTCTATCGCTGTGAGCGCGGACCGAACCGTTGGGATGCTTCTGCCACGTCCGGCCACCGACGTCGCCACCGAGATCGCGATCAGCGTGGCGATCACCAAGAGCGAGAGCCAGATCGGGATGTGGACCACGTCCGCGACCAGCATCTTCGCCCCCACGAAGACCAGGACCGCGGCCAGGCCGAGCTTCAAGTGGCGGAACCGATCCATCATGCCGGCCAGAAGGAAGTAGAGGGCCCTGAGACCCAGGATCGCGAACGCGTTCGAGGTGAACACCAGGAACGGCGCG
>JBOGVK010000179.1:0-21533 GCA_050692375.1 Actinomycetota bacterium | reverse complement strand
ACACGCGGTCGGCCAGGTCTTCGGCGTGGAAGCGCTGGCGACCGAGGAGGTCCTTGAGGTCGTCGACGTCGACCGCGACGGGCGTGGCCGCGCCGCCGGCCACCTTCACGGCGACCTTGCGCAGCGCCTTGCCGAGCTCGCGCTCGAGGTTGCGCACGCCCGCCTCGCGCGTGTAGTCGCCGACGATGACTCGCAACGCTTCCTCGGTGAGCACGACCTCGTCGGAGCGCAACCCGTTCCTCTCCAACTGTCGCGCGACCAGATGCAGCTCCGCGATCGCGACCTTCTCCTCCTCGGTGTATCCGTCGATCCGGATGACCTCCATCCGGTCGTACAGCGGACCGGGGATCGTCTCGGCAACGTTCGCGGTCGTGATGAACAGCACCTCCGACAGGTCGAGATCGACGTCCAGGTAGTGGTCGCGGAACGTGTGGTTCTGGGCGGGATCCAGCACTTCGAGCAACGCGCTCGACGGGTCGCCCCGCCAATCGGCGCCGACCTTGTCGATCTCGTCGAGCATCATCACCGGGTTCTTCGTGCCGGCGTCCTTCAACGCGCGGACGATGCGGCCCGGCAGTGCGCCGACGTACGTGCGCCGGTGCCCGCGGATCTCGGCCTCGTCGTGGATCCCGCCGAGCGAGACGCGGACGAACTTCCGTCCGAGGGCGCGCGCGACGCTCTCCCCAAGTGACGTCTTGCCGACGCCGGGAGGCCCGACCAGCGTGAGGATCGCGCCGGAGCCACGACCGGTCGCCTCACCGAGCCCGCGCTCCGCGCGGAGCTTGCGCACCGCCAGATATTCGAGGATCCGGTCCTTCACGTCCTGCAGACCTTCGTGGTCGGCGTCCAGAACGGTGCGGGCTTCCGCGATCTCCAGGTTGTCCTCGGTTCGAACGTTCCACGGAAGCTCGGTCATCCAATCGAGATACGTGCGGATCCACCCCTGCTCCGGCGACTGCTCGGAGGTCCGCTCCAGACGGCCGAGCTCGCGCAAGGCCTCCTTCTCGACGTCCTCGGGCATACCGGCTTCCGCGATCTTCTTCCGGTACTCCTCGACGACGTTCCCCTCGCCGTCCTCGCCGAGCTCCTTGCGGATCGCGCTCATCTGCTCGCGCAGCAGGAACTCACGTTGACGCTTCTCCATCCCCTCGCTGACGTCGGTGCGGATCTTCTCCTTGAGGTCCAGGTCGGCCAGGACGTCCTTCGCCCATGCGAGCACGGTCTCCAGGCGCTCCTCGACGTCGATCGCCTCGAGCACCTCGACCTTCTGCTCGAACGACAGATCGGGCGAGTAGCCGCTGATGTCCGCGATCGCGCCGGGCTCAGAGATCCCGCGGAGGAACTCCGCGACGGCGGGGACGCCGCGCGCTTCCACGATGTTCTCGACGACCGCTCGGTACTCCCGCGCGAGCTGCGTCGCGCGCTCGGTCGCCGGCGGGTCGAACACGGCCTCGACCTGCACCCAGGTCGCGCGGCCGGTGCCGGGAACGCCCAGGCCCACGACGGCACGGTGGAGGCCGCGGATGACGAGCGCCTCGGTCCCGTTGCGGAGGCGACCGACGTCCTCGACCTTCGCGATCGTCCCGATACGGGCATACCGATCGTCCAGGCGGGGAACGAGCAGGAGCTCGCCCCCGTTGGCGGCCTCCACGGCCGCCTGCGCCTCGTCGGACTCGATCGTGAGCGTGACGACCATCCCGGGAAGCACGACCCCGGTGGTCAGCGGGAGGAGCGGAAGGACCTGCGTGTCGATGTCGGGCATGTGTGCATCTCCTCGGGACGGCTACGAAAGCAAGAACGGGCAGACGGCCGCACACTATTCCCGTTTGTAAGCTCGATTACACCTCCCGCGAGGGCGTCGGTTTACCGCGCGGACCCTTCCGGGGAAGGATCCGGGCGTGGCAGCCGTGCGCAACGATCCCCTGCCGCTGTTAGGGATCTTGATCGATTCGCGCCCTGTAGGGTCGAGATGCACGATGCCGCCGTGGATGTCGAAGAAGGGCTCAGGTTCGAGGCGACCTACCGTGAGCACGGAGCTCGGCTTTGGCGGAGCGTCCTCCTCTACTCAGGCGATCCAGAGGTCGCGAGCGACGCCGTCGCCGAGGCGTTCGCGCAGGCGATCCGCCGCGGCGATGAGGTTCGTCAGCCGCTCGCCTGGGTGACGCGAGCCGCGTTCCGCATCGCCGCGGGAGAGTTGAAGGCGCGACGCGTTTCCGACCACGCGATCGTCGAGGCGTCCTACGACATGCCCGAGCCCGCCTCCGAGCTCATCGCAGCGCTCGAGCAGCTATCCCCCAAGCAGCGCGCGTCGGCGGTGCTGCACTTCTGCGACGGCTACACGCTCACCGAAGTCGCGGACATGATCGGATCGACGACGAGCGCGGTCAGCGTCCATCTGCATCGAGCCCGCAAGCGGCTCCACGACCTCCTGGGAGAAGACGATGGCTGATCTTCGAGATCGATTCCGGATCGCCGAGAAGATCCCCGCGCCCGACCTGTGGCCCGACATCCAGGAGCGGCTCGGCGCCGCCGACCCCGATCAGCCGGTCACGCTGGGTCTGGTGGTATCGGCCGGGTCGGGCCCCTCGCGCCGAGACGCAGCCCGTAAGTGGCTGACGATCGCGGCAGCGTTCCTCATCGCCGTGCCCGCCATCGCCTTCGCCATCCACGCGATCCACTCATCGGGGCAGCGGAGCTCCGGGGACAAGCAGCGCGCGAGCCTCTTCGAACAAGTCCATGGATGGGTGGCGTTCGCCGGCAGCCGGCAGGTCATCGCCATCGATCCTTTGGATCCCTCGCACCAGATCTTGCTCACCGGCGATGGCTTGAACCAACCGATCGCGTGGTCAAGCGATGGTTCGACCCTCCTCGTGCGTCGGGGGCCGTGCTGTGGGAAGAAGCATCCTCTCTTCGCACTCCGATCCGACGGAAGCGAGATGCGGTTGACGCCACGAGGTCAGATCTTCGGAGCGTCGTTCTCGCCCGACGGGTCGGTCGTCGTGTACGGCTACGGATCTTGGAAGGGGCGAGGCGGACACGTGCAAAGCCTGTACCTCGTCAACACGACTGGAGGTGCTCCGACGCTCTTGGCGAAAGGCGATCCGAACGGAACCGAGTACGACTTCCCGGCGTGGTCTCCGGATGGCTCAACCATCGCGTTCGAAGCATGGAGTGCAGAGCCGAACCATGCATCCATCTCGCTCATGCGTCCCGACGGCACGGATCGACGTGTGCTGGTGTCGGCGAGCGAGCTCGGATCCGGCGGCTTCTACGGTTTGGATTGGTCTCCGGACGGCTCCCGGCTGGTCTTCGGTGTCCAGACCGCGAAGAACCGCTCGGAGATATGGGTCGTCGACTCCGACGGCACAGGACTCCAAAGGCTCAGGCACTACGGGTGGTCTCCCAGTTGGTCACCCGATGGCAGCAGGATCGCGTTCGACACTCTGACAGGGCAACTGATCACGATGAGCGCGGACGGTGGCGGTGTCGGTACCATCGCGGGGGCAACACCGATCTCTGGCTCATGGGTCGCGTGGAATCCCGTCGCAGCCGGTACCTGATAGCCCGGGCGGGCGACCCACCATTCCCTTCTGTAGTGGGATTTCAGGCCCGCCAGGCGACCGAGTCTTCCATTCGCACCTGCTCCGATGAAGACTCGCCCGGTGCGACGCCAACCAAACCACCAGGTTCGACGTCGGGGCGCCCCTGGTGGCGCTCGCGGTCGACGAGGGAGCAGGAACGCTGTGGCTGCTCGTCCCGCCGTCTTGATGCGCTACGAATTGGGAACGATCTCGCCGAACCCGATCCCACGCTGGGCGGGGACCACGAGGGATCGCTCGATCGGATCCAGACCCGTCGCCCGCCGAGCCGCCGACACCACGCGCACCGGATCGAACGGCTTCAACACGTAGTCGAACGCCCCCAGTCGTGTCGCGCGATCGATCTCCGCGTCCCCGCGTCGCGCGGAGCAGACGACGACCGGCGGAGCGTCGGCCCGCGACGTGAGCGCCGCGAGGATCGCCCAACCATCCATGACCGGGAGCATCAGGTCCAGCAGGATCGCGTCAGGGCGTTCCTCCTCCATCCGTCGGAACGCGGTGTCGCCGTCGGCCGCCAGCATCGTGTCCAATCCCGCCGCCTCGAGGTTGACCCGCAGGATCTGAAGGACATCGGGATCGTCTTCCACCACCAGCACGAGCGGCCGCGCGCGGAGCGATCTCACACCGCCTCCGCCGCGCGCGCCGCCTCGCGTAGCGCGACTCGGAACGCCGCGCCGCCGCTCGGGGCATCCTCCACCCAGACGACGCCGCCCAGGGCACGGACCAATCCGCGGACGATGGACAACCCGAGTCCGATACCGGGACGCGATCGATCCTGCTCCAACCGCTGGAAGCGTTCGAACACCCGCTCCCGATCCTCCTTGGGGATCCCCGGACCTCCGTCGAGGACCGAGATGACGATCCGCCCTTGCTCCTGGGCCACATCGATCCGCACGGGCGGCGCGCCGTACTTGCTGGCGTTCCCGATCAGGTTGTCGATGATGCGCCGGAGCGATTCATCGTCGCCGAGCGCGAGAGCCGACACAGCGCCGGTGACCTCGATCTGCTGCCCGGACACGAGCGCGTCCGATGCGGCGATGCGGGCGATGGCAGCCGCGTCGACCACCACCGCTCGCGGAGAGAACTCCGGCCGTTCGAGACGCGCAGACGTGAGGAGATCCTCGACCATGTCGTCCAGCCGCCTCGCCTGCCGATCGATGATGTCGAACATCTCTGGTTGGTTCGCCGACATCTCAGGCCTGGCGGCCGTCGCCACCGCGGCGATGATGCCGGTGATCGGCGTCCGGAGCTCGTGGCTCACGAGGGCGGCGAACTCCGACTTCATCCGGTCGATCTTGATCAGCTCGGCGACGTGTTGGCGTTCGGTTTCGTAGAGCCGGGCGTTCGCGATCGCCGATGCCGCCTGCTCGGCGAAGACCGACATCGCTCGCATGTCGTATTCGGTGAAGACGCGCCCGGACGCAGCGTTCACGTTCAAGACTCCGACCACCTCGTCCCGGCTCACGAGCGGCGTGCTGATGGCGCTTTCGATCGGTGTGTCGTGCTTGGCCAGACCCGGGAAGTCGGCAGGGTCGGCGTGCCCGTCGATCAGCAACGGCTCACGCGTCTGAGCGACTCGGCCGGCGATCCCCTCGCCCAGGCGCATCCGTCGACCGCGAGCGCCTTCGTTGGCCTGCACGCACGCCGTCACCAGCTCCTCGCCTTCCAGGAGCATGATCGACCCGCTCGTCCCTCCGAGGAGCTCGATCGCGCTGCGGAGGATCGTCTCCAAGACGTGTTCCAGCTCGAGCACGGAGTTGATCGCCCTCCCCGCGTCGAGCAGCAAGGACACCTCGTGCAACCGGTTCGTGAGGGCGGTCGACAGGACCCGCTCGTCGACGAGCAATCGCGAGAGTCGATGGAGGTGGCGCTCCTTCTCGATCCCGTACGCACAGAACGCAACGGAGAGCAGCACGATCGAGGCGCGCAGGACCGACGGAGAGAGTGGCCCCTTCTGCGTGATCGGCCAGATCGAGAGCGCCACCACACCCAGAGAGACCGATACCAACATGATGGTCGTGAGGATCCACAGCTGCAGACGGCGTCGCTCCACTGTCTCGAGCGAGGGCGCCCGGAACTCCCGGAGTCCGACGACGCGCGCTTCGCGCCGGATGCCCTCCGACAGCTCCTCCTGGTTCGGTACGTCCATATGGACCTCCCCAGGAGACATCGAACCGAACGGTTGCGTCCTTGAGCGACCCGGTCATTAGGATGAGCCATGCGCTGTTCGCGATGCGGTGCGGAGATGCCGGGCAACGCTCGCTTCTGCCCCTCGTGCGGTCTCGCGATCGGTAGCGCCTCCGTCGCCGAGGAGCGCAAGTTCGTCTCGGTGCTGTTCGTCGACGTCGTGGGCTCCACCGCGCATGCCGACGGCGCGGACCCCGAGGATATCCGTGATCGCAACCAGCTCTACTACGGGGAGGTCCGCGGCCGCATCGAACGGCACGGCGGCACGGTCGAGAAGTACGTCGGGGATGCGGTGATGGCGGTGTTCGGCGCGCCGCTCGCGCGCAGCGACGATGCGGAGCGGGCCGTGCGTGCCTCCCTCAGCATCCTGGAAGGCATCGCGGAGCTGAACGAGCGCTACCCGAACCTCGACCTCCAGGTGCGCGCTGCCGTGTGCACGGGAGAGGCGATGGTCTCCATCGATGCCGCGCCCGCGGATGCCCTCGCCACCGGCGACGTCGTCAACACGGCGGCCCGCCTCCAGTCCGCCGCGCCGGTCGGCGGAGCCGTCGTTGGCGCCGAGACCTACCGGCTCACCCGCCACGCGTTCGACTACCGGGAGCTGGACGCCGTCGACGCGAAAGGCAAGCGTGACCCGGTGCAGGCGTGGCTCGTTGAGCGTTCGCTCGTCGCGCCGGCGGAGCGACCGACCTCGACGACGCCGCTCGTCGGGCGCGATCGCGAGATGTTGCTGATCCGGACCGTATGGGATCGCGCTGTCACGGCGGGATCCCCGCATCTGGTCACGGTGTTCGGCCCCGCGGGGATCGGGAAGTCGCGGCTGACGCAAGAGGTTGCCACCGAGATCGAGGACCAGGGTGGGCGCGTCCTCTGGGGGCGGAGCCTGCCGTACGAGGAGCAGACGCCGTACCGCGCGTTCGGCGAGATCTTGCGTCGGGCGGCCGGCATCTACGAGAACGACGGCGTCGAGGTGGCGCGGGAGAAGCTCGGGACGCTGGTCCGCTCACTTTTCCTGGAGGGCGAATCCGCGGATGCCACTCGCTACCTCTCGCTGGTGCTGGGGCTCGGCGTCGGGGAACCGGCCTCGGAGTCGATCCACCTGCTCTTCGCGGCGCGGCGCGTCGTCGAGCTTCTGTCAGAGCAGGGTCCGCTGCTGCTCGTGTTCGAGGATGTGCACTGGGCGGACGACTCGCTCCTAGACCTGGTCGACTACCTGATCGCCCACGTGAGTGATCACCCGGTGGCGTTCCTCGCGCTCGCGCGGCCGGAGTTCCTGGAGGTACGGCCGACCTGGGGGGCCGGCATGGTCGGCCAGACGATGCTGTCGCTGGAGCCCCTCACGACCGTGGAGGCCACCCAGGTGGTCGGCGCGCTGCTCGCGGGAGCAGACCCGTCGACGGTCGCGAGGGTCGTCGAGACGGCAGAGGGGAATCCGCTGTTCATCGAAGAGCTGGTGGCGGCGCTGGGCGACGAAGCCGCCGTCGGGGATCTGCCCGCCACCGTGAGGGCGGCGATCGCGGCCCGGATCGACGCACTTCCACCCGATGCGCGAACCGCCCTGCTGCACGCCTCCGTGATCGGGCAATCGTTCTGGCGCGGCGTGCTCGAGGGGATCGGCCCATTGGAGGACGTTGACGCCTCCTTGGAAGCCCTCGAAGGCCGCGGACTGGTGCGAAGGCACTCGCAGAGCCAGGTGGAGGGCGACGTCGAGTTCGCGTTCAAGCACGTCTTGATCCGCGACGTCGCGTACGCCACCCTTCCGCGCGCGCTCCGGCGCGATCTGCACGCCGCCACAGCTCGCGTGATCGAGGCGTCGGTCCCCGATCCGACGGAGCTCGCATGGGTCCTCGCGCACCACTGGCGCGAGGGGGGGGAGCCGGCGCGGGCCATGGAGTACCTCCTTGCCGCGGGCGACCGCGCTCGCGCGGTGCTCGCGGTGGAGGAGACGCACGACTTCTACTCGCGCGCACTCGAGCTGGCGGAGACCGACGCCGATCGACGCCGGATCCGACTGCGCCGCGGCCTCGCGCTCGCCGAGCTGGCGGAGTTCGCCAGGGCCGACAAGGAGCTGGAGGATCTGATCCCGGAGCTCGAGGGCCGGGACCTGGCCGAGGGGCTCTTGGCCAGAACGCGGTCGGCCTTCTGGACCGAGCAGGCGGAGGAGACCATGGCGTTGGCTCGGCGCGCCACCGAGCTGGCCATCGCGATCGGTGCGAAGGATCTGGAGGCCCCCGCACTCGGCGTGTGGGGCGGCGCCTACTCGATGCGCGGGGAAGAGGGGGATCTGGAACGCGCGATCGAGATGGAGGATCGGGCCCTCGCGATCTGGGTCCCGGGCACGCGCCAGTTGGAGCTCGCGGAGCAATACCACTTGCACGCCGACAACTACTACTGGATCGGGGACTATCCCAGCGCGCTGGAGCTGTCTCGATCCGCGGCGGCCGTGGGAAGCGCGGACCCGCACAGCGCCGAGTTCGTGCTCCGAGGCGCCGGGATGGAGGGGCTCATCCTGGCGGGGATGGGCCGCTACGAAGAGGCGTTGGCGGCGGCCGCCCTGGCCATCGACATCGCTCGGAATATGGGGCGCGGCGACAGCGTCGTGACGAACTACTCGACGATGACGCTGCGCGACATCTTCTGGCTCGACGAGGCGCTCGAACGAAGCACGATCGTCGCCGATCGGCTCGGCCCGTCGGATTTCAACATGCCGTGGATGAACGCTCGCGCCGACGTCATCTGCACCGACCTGTTACTGGGGGAGATCGGCAACGTGGAACGTGCGTGGAGCGCCGCCTGGGACGATGCGTTGGCGTCCCACGGGTGGGAACGCTGGTTGGTTGCGGGGCGGCTCGCGTCGGTCCGCGCGGACGCCGAGTTGGAGGCCGGCCGTCTCGAGGACTCGGTGACGTGGGCACGACGTGCTCTCGAGATGGCGCGCGAGACTAGGCGCCACAAGTACGAGATCGCGTCGTTGATCACGTTGGGTGTGGCGCTCACAGCGCAGGGACTGAACGAAGACGCGGCGAGGGAGCTGCGGACCGCGGTGCAACGAGCAGACGGACCCGGGGGCTCACCGCTGCTCCGTTGGCGTGCCAGAGCCGCGCTCGGCACCGCCGGGTTGCAACGGGCCGAGACCGCCGCCGATGGCGAGGCCGAGCTTCGAGCGGCCGCCTCGATCATCCAGGAGATCGTGGCCGCGCTCGCGCCGGAGCGCGCCGACCGATATGCGGCGGCCCCGCAGGTGGCGCGGGTCCTGGAAGCCGCGAGTCATTGAGGACCGAAGCGAACCCGACGGGGATTTGACGCCTCGTGACGATGCCCTCAAGGTGTCCTCAGGTTTCCCCCCAACCTCAGGAGAGCTGACGGTTCGCGAACCGAGAGCACTGCGATGGGCATCGGCCGTCGTCGGGGCTGTGTTGATCCAAGCCGCCCTGGCAGATGGCGGGCAAGCGCTCGCAGCGGCGGGTCCCCAGACCTGCGGCACGTCCGGATCGGTTCAGATCTGTATGAGCGTTCCGTCGAGCGCCCTGAACGGCTTCGTGCAGGTCACGGCGTCGGCATCCTCGGGGAGTGCCTCGGTGCAGTTCTCCTGGGCCCCGACATCAGGGCATTGCGTGCCCGGGTTCTCTGGGACCTGTCACCTCGCGATGCAGTTCGGACAGAACCCGGGAACCACGAACGACTACTCCTTCGCGTGGCCGACGCAGAAGTACCTGGATGGTGCCGGCAGTCTTCAAGCTCAGGTGGGGAGCGGGTCGGTCGTCGCCCTGTCCGGTCTCTCTCTGACGAACGGGAATGCCACC
Organism: Actinomycetota bacterium; assembly: GCA_050692375.1. Taxonomy (GTDB): domain Bacteria; phylum Actinomycetota; class UBA4738; order UBA4738; family HRBIN12; genus JBBQVZ01. Next base: position 11,944 of record JBOGVK010000179.1, on the reverse strand, counting down.
ACCATCCAGCGAAGCCCGGCCGACTGGGCGTCCTTCTTGCCTCCACCGATCTGGTCCGGGCCGACCGATCCCACGGTCGTGGCCGTCGGCGACGGGGCCGTCAACCAGAACGCTGGGAACGACGTCGCGACATCGGTCGCGCAGGCCGGCCCCTCCCTGCTCCTCTACCTCGGCGATCTCTACGAAGACGGGACGGCCACCGAGACGCTCAACCACTATGGGTGGAACGCGATGGACGGTCCGTGTCCGCTCTTCGCATGCAGCTCGCTCGCTCCCTGGGGCTCGCTCGGCGCGATCACGCAGCCCACGATCGGGAACCACGAATACCAGGCTTCCCCGGCGAACGATGGGAGCGCGTGGGTCGACTACTGGCATCAACGCCCGCTCTACACATCGTTCGTCTTCGCCAACGCGCTGTTCATCGACCTGAACTGCGGGCCGTCGGGTGGATCGTGTGACGTGGGGCCCTCCAGCGGCCAGTTCGCGTACGTGAGCAGCCTGCTCGGCGGGCCGCATCCACCGTGTGTGCTTGCGTACTGGCACATCCCCGCCCTGTCGAGTGACAAGGTCGTGAACAACCTCCTCCCGATGTGGAAACTGCTCACCGATGGAGGCGGGACGCTCGTGATGAATGGCCATGTCCACAGCATGCAGGTATCGCGCCCGCTCAACGACCAGCTCGCGCTTCCGACGACCGGTCAGCCAACCATGACGGAGATCATCTCCGGCGCAGGAGGTCACGGGGTGGGCCAGGCGAAGCCGCTCAGCAGCCGCACGCTGTGGACCAAGGGTGGAACACCCGGTGCTCTGTACCTCACGCTGAACGGCGCCGCGAACGGCGGAACGCCGACGAGCATCAGCTACCGATTCGAGGGAACGAACCACGCCGTCTTGACGGACTCGACCGGAGCCCCCGGGTCAGGAACCCTGCCATGCACGTCGGTGTCGCCTCCGCTTCCGACGATCACTGGCTTCTCTCCGACCTCGGGTCCGATCGGAACGGTCGTCACGATCACCGGCTCCGGTTTCACCGGGGCGAACGATGTGCGATTCAACGGCGTGAGCGTCGGCACGGGGAACTTCGCCGTCAGCTCGGACATCCAGATCACGGCCACCGTGCCGAGCGCAGCCACGACCGGCCTGATCTCGGTGACCACGCTCGGCGGGACCGCGACCTCATCCAGCACGTTCGTCGTGACCTCACCTCAGCTTCCGATCATCACCGGCTTCTCTCCGACCTCGGGTCCGATCGGAACGGTCGTCACGATCACCGGCTCCGGTTTCACCGGGGCGATCGTCGTGAAGTTCGCCGGGGTGAAGGCCACGTTCACCGTGAACTCCGACACGACGATCACCGCCACCGTGCCGGCGAAGGCAACGACGGGCAAGATCGTCGTCAAGACGCCGGCGGGAACCGCGAGCAGTCCGACGAAGTTCACGGTGTGAGGGGATCCGCCGGGCGTGCCCGGCGACCGAGGTATACGTACCGGCGCATGAGGGGCCACGTCACCAGCTCCACGGCGCGGCGGCGGCGGCCGACGAGTCCCGTTCGCCACGCGTCGTCCTCGCGCAACGACAGGTGACCCGAGCTCAGCCGGAACTGGTTCCCGGCCACGAGGTGACCGGACGAGAGGTCCACCTCGTTCCCCCGAACGTCGTTCTCCCGAACGAACGCCAGGTCGTCATCAGTGGCCCCGGTGAGCTGTCGCAAGACCCGGCGGGGAGTCCGGACGAGATCCTCGTAGCGCACGACCGTCGTGGGGATGGAAAGACGCGGGAGGGCGATCTGGAAGGCGAGGTTGATCGAGAGCCAGTGGAATGCGCTTCTGATCGGCGGGTGCCCCCCACGAGTGGTGGCGCCCTTGCGCGTGGCTTGCGACTTGACCCTGAGCAGCTCGGTCGCGACCGTCGCCTGTCCGCGATCGACGATCTTGAACCGCGAGTAGGCGACGCCCCGGGGATCGCGGACGAGGTGTACGACCGACAAGGTGATGCCCGGCATATGCCTCGGCAGGAGGACGTGGTACGGCCGCTTCATCGAGTCGACGATGATGCGTCCGCCCGATGCCACGTCGATCCCTCGATAGAGGCTGCCCATCGCCTCCGCGTAGTCGAGGAGTTGCCTCCGATACTTCGGTGATAGCCGCGGCGCCAGAAGGAATGGGAGCGACATCCACAGCGAGAGGTGTCGACGCCTGAGGGACGCGGACTCACGGAGCATGGTGATCGTTCGCGCATCGACCTGATCCCAGCCGCCGAACGCTTCCTTGCCGACCTGCTCCCAGAACGGACACGAGAGGAACGGGAGCCCGCAACTGCAGTCCTGGTTCTTGATCAGACCCTTGTCCCAAAGGAAGCCGAGCTCGCCGACCGCGACGTAGCCGGGAAGCTCTCCGAGCATCCGAGTGAGCAGCGTCGCGCCGTTGCGGCCCGTACCCGCGATGCACAACAATCCGACGGTATTTCGATCCAATACTCCCCCGCCGGCCATTGTTGCATGGGGGACCCGGGCCCGGCGGCCGCAAGGCAAGGAACCGAAACCTCGCCGAGGCCGAGCGGCCTATCCTCTAGCGCATGACCGACCCGCAGGCGGCACGTGATCTGGCCAAACAGCTCGCGGACCGGATCGACGACCGCCTCTTCGGGATGGCGACGCCGCTCCGGCTCGTGATGGTCGGCGTCGTCACCGGCTCCCACGTGTTGATCGATGACGTGCCGGGCGTCGGCAAGACCACCCTCGTCCGGCTCCTCGCCAACCTGCTCGGCCTCTCGTTCCAACGGGTGCAGTTCACGCCGGACCTCATGCCCACCGACATCACCGGCACATCGGTCCTGGACATGCGCACTAACGAGTTCGCCTTCCGTCCCGGCCCGCTCTTCGCGCAGGTGGTGCTGGCGGACGAGATCAACCGCGCCACCCCCAAGACGCAGGCGGCGCTCCTGGAGGCGATGCAGGAGCGGCAGGTGACCGTGGACGGTGTGAGCCACCCGTTGCCCGAACCGTTCTTCGTGCTCGCCACGCAGAACCCGGTCGAGTTGGAGGGAACGTTCCCGCTGCCCGAAGCGCAGCTCGACCGATTCCTCCTCCGCGTGCGCCTCGGCTATCCCGACGAGGTGCAGGAGGAACGGATCCTCACGGCCACCCGCGCGCAACGGACGCTGCCGACCGAACCGCTCGCCGGAGTCCCCGTCATCCGCGACCTTCAAGAGCTGGTCGGCGGCATCGCGCTAGAGCATCCCGTCCGTCGCTACATCGTCTCCCTCGCGCGCGCCACGCGCGATCATCCGGAGCTCGCGGTGGGCGCGAGCCCTCGTGCCGTCGAGCAGATCGGCGACGCCGCACGCGCGTGGGCCTTGCTGGACGGACGCGACTACGTCCTGCCCGACGACGTGAAGCTGCTCGCCGAGCCGGTGCTCAGCCATCGCTTGGTGCCCACCACCGACGCGCGGATCCGTGACCGGACCGCCGACGAGATCCTGCGCGAGGTGCTCCGCGAAGTTCCGGTGCCCACGGAGTTCCGGGAGCGCTGACACGGACACCTCGGAACGCCGCCGGGTCGCGATCGCGGTTGCCGCGGTCGCAGCGCTCCTGGCGACCGCCTGGGGAAGGACCGCGGCGTTGATGTGGGCCGCGGGCGTCATCGCGATCGCGGGCGGTGCCGCATGGTGGGCATCCGCCGCGTGGCGCTCCGTGACGGTGGAGGCCGCCTTCGAGCCGGCCCGGGCATTCATCGGCGAACCCACGTTCCTGGTCATCCTGATCTCGAACAGCAAGCGTGGCGGCCTGCCCATCGTTCGCGTCTCGGTCCGCCTGCCCGAGGGACTCGACCCCGCGCCCGAGCTCGAGCCGACCGCGTTCCACGGCCACCGTCGCCGCACGCAGGTGGCCGGCAACGCCGAGACGCTGCTGCGGTTCCCCGTGCACCCGGCGCACCGCGGCGAGTTCTGGCTGGACCACGTCCAGGTTGAGCTCTCCGATCCGTTCGACCTGGCGCCGATCACGCGTGCGATCGCCGTCGACCGCCCACTCCTGGTCATGCCGAGCCCCCAGGGAGGCGTGCCGTTGAAGATGCGTCGATGGCTTCCGTTCGGCGCGCCCGTTCCGGCCGCGAGGCTGTTCGAGGACCGGGAGCACTTCGCGGGAGTGCGCGACTACCAGCCGGGCGACCCGATGCACCACGTGCACTGGAGACTGTCCGCGCACGCCGGGCGCTTGCAAACGAAGATGTACGAACCGACGCGTTCGGCCGAGGTGCTGTTCGCGCTCGACCTGTCCGACGGCGAGCCGTTCTGGGAGAAGGCCGACGCGACGGTCGCCGAGGAAACGATCGCGATGGCGAGCTACCTCGTGCGTCAGGCGATCCATGCGGGCTGGCGCGCGGGGCTGGTGGCCAACACGCACCTGCGCCGCGGACGTGGTCCGCTCCGCGTGCCGACCGCCGCGTCGGTGGGCCAGGGATCCGTGCTCTTCATCGCGCTCGCACGCATGCCCAACCAGCCGACGGACGACCTGGCGCCGGTCCTTCGAGAGGTCGGGCGCCGATTGACGCGGCGAACGACGGTCGTGGTGCTGTCTCCGCGCCCCGGCCCGTCGCTGATCCACGAGATGGAACGCCTGCGCCGCCGCGGCTCCGACGTGATCCATCTCTCCCACACCCGAGCGTGGGACGAAGAACGGGGGACGGCGTCGTGATCATGCGGTGGGCCGGATCCTCGGAGCCGCACGGCGAAGGGATCCCCGCAACCGCCGCCATGTCCGCCTCGGTCGCGGCCGCGATCGCGGAGGCATCCGTGTGGTGCCTGCCGCTCCACACCTTCGTCTCGGCGGGAAGCGGGGCCGCGATCCCGCTCGCCCTGTTCCTCCCGACGTTCCTCGCGGCGTTCACCGTCGCGGTCGCCCTCGCCTGCCGATACCGCTCCTCTCCGCGGGTCGGCACGCTCACCGCGAGCGCGGGGATCGTCGCGGGGTTCGTGCTGGGCCGGGGCAGCGCTTCGCACATCGTCTTCATCGTCTTGGTCTTCTTGCTCGTCGGTATCCGAGCCGTCGCGCTGGCGTTCCGCGACTGGCGCGAGCCGATCGCCACGTCGTTCTTCGTCGGCGCTCTCGCCCTCGTGGCAGAGGCGGTGGTCGCAACCGCCGCACCGCACGACTGGAGTCACGCACTCATCATCCTCACGCCGGTGTTCTTCATCGGATCGCTCATGAGCCGTGCCGTCTCGGTCTGGTCGAGCGACGACGCCGAAGAGCTCACGCGCGAACGACGCGACCACTGGTTGCGCCGGTCCGTGACCGGCACGATCTGGATCCCGGTCGCGATGATCACCGCGGTCGCGCTCGGCGTTCGCGGAGGGGTGCTCGATCACCTCGGATCGTTCCTGGCTCCGGTCGGGAACGTGGTGGTGTCACTGGTCGTCTTCGTCTTCTCCCAGATCGCCCGGCCGATCTTCTGGCTGGTCGACCGCCTCGGCATCGATCCGCAAGGTGTCCGTCGCGTGTTCGCCCGGATCCAAGCGAGCGTCGGCCGCGCTCAACATCGAACGGTAGCCCAGGTGGGTCATCCGTCCCTCCTCGGCCGCCTGCTGGGGCTCGCGCTCTTCGTCCTGGCCGCGTGGGGACTGATCCGGATCCTGCGACGACTCCGGCCGGAGATGAAGGCGGAGGGCCGCCGTCCGACCCGCACCCCCGTCGCCGTGATCAGCGCTGCTCTGCCCGCTCCGCCCGAGGTCGCCCCGCGCGCCACCCGACGCGAGCCGCCCGCGGACCGGGTGAGACGTTGGTACGCCGAGGTGCTCGCCGCGCTCGCGATGCGCGGCGTCCGCAAGGATCCATCGTTCACCCCGGCGGAGTTCGGCCCGGAGATGACCGGTGCCTATCCCGAGTGCGCGGAGGCCTTCGAAGCGCTGACGCGCGCCTACGAGGACGTGCGCTACGGGTCGCTGCAGATGGATGGCGCGGACCTCAGACGGATGGACAGACACCGCCGGACGATCCTCGCCGCCATCCGCCGCCGTGCGCCCGACCTCCCAGGATGACGCTGTCGGAGGCCGCCGATAGGCTCCGCGCCGTGAGCGACCCGATGATCTACGCGGAAGGAGTCAAGAAGCGTTTCGGCGACGTCGTCGCCGTGGCGGGCGTCGACCTGTCGATCGAGCCGGGTGTCGTCTACGGGTTGCTGGGACCCAACGGCGCCGGCAAGACCACGATGGTCCGCATCTTCACGACCCTGCTGACGCTCGATGAGGGGACCGCCCGCGTGGCGGGGCTCGACGTCACTCGAGATGCCGAGGCGCTCCGGGCCCAGGTCGGGTTAGCGGGCCAGTTCGCGGCGGTCGATGAGAACCTCACCGGGTTCGAGAACCTCGAGATGGTGGGACGGCTATATCACCTGCCGCGAGATGAGGCCAAACGGCGGGCGAGGGACGTGCTCGAGCGATTCCACCTCGAGGAGGCCGCGGACCGGACCGCGAAGACGTATTCGGGAGGCATGCGCCGGCGGCTTGACGTCGGTGCCAGTCTCGTCGGGCGGCCGAAGGTCCTGTTCCTGGACGAGCCGACCACCGGGTTGGATCCGCGCAGCCGGTTGGATCTGTGGGAGCTGATCCGGGAGTTGGTCAGCGACGGGACGACGCTGCTCCTGTGCACCCAATACCTGGAGGAGGCGGACCTCCTCACGAACCGCATCGCGGTCATCGATCACGGCACGGTGATCGCCGAGGGGACCTCGGAGGAGCTCAAGACGCGCATCGGCGGTGACGTCGTGGACGTTCGCGTCGCGCGCGAAGACCTGGAGAAGGCGATGGAGGCCGTCGCCGGCACGGGAACCGGGATGCAGATCGACAAGGAGATCGCCGAGATCACCATCTCCGTCGGGCAAGCGAGCGGCGCCGACCTCCTCACGGACACGGTCCGGCGGCTGGACTCGTCCGGCGTCCGCCTCACCGACATCCAGCTCCGTCGTCCCACGCTCGACGATGTCTTCCTGACGCTCACCGGGCGCGCCGCCGAGGGCGGAGAGGGCGAGAACGACGGCGAGCCCACGAAGAAGCGCGGACGGAAACGGAGGAGCGGATGAGTGTCGTGACCGCCACCGCGAGGAAGAGCTCCCGGCCGGGCGTCGGTCAACGCGTCCGGTTCGCGATCGGCGACGGGGTGATCGTTGCGGAACGCAACCTGGTCTCGATGATGCGCGTGCCGACCGTACTCGTGTTCGAGCTTGTCCAGCCGGTGATGTTCACGCTCCTGTTCCGATACGTCTTCGGGGGAGCCATCGCGAAGCTGCCGTCCGGCATCGACTACGTCTTGTTCCTGATGCCCGGGATCTTCGCGCAGAACGCGATCTTCGGAGCGACGACCACCGCCATCGGGATCGCCGACGACATGAAGAAAGGGATGGTCGACCGGTTCCGATCGCTCCCGATGTCCCGCTCCGCCATGCTGATCGGTCGCACGACTGCGGACCTCGGGAAGAACTTCCTCGTCGTCACGCTGATGATCGGTGTCGGCTACCTCGTGGGGTTCTCGTTCCAGGAGGGGTTCCTGAAGGCCACCGGGGTCGTCGTCCTGGTGCTCGCCGTGGGCTTCGCGTTCTCGTGGGTCTCGGCGACGGTGGGGTTGGCGATCAAGGAGACCGAGGCGGTGCAGGCCGCGATCTTCACGTTCATCTTCCCGATCGTCTTCATGAGCACGGTGTTCGTGCCGCTCGCCACCATGCCGGGGTGGCTCCAGGTCATCGCGCGGAACAACCCGATCTCGCAATGGGCCACGCTCGCGCGGATCCTGACGTTCGGCGAGTACGCGGGGGTCGGGCCCGGTGACCCCGGCAGTGGGTCGCTCGCGCACGCGGCGTTCGTCTCGGGGATCTGGATCGTGGCGTTGCTCGTCGTGTTCGTCCCGCTCTCGGTCCGGCTCTACAAGAAGCTCACGTAGCCACCAGGATCCGCTCAGTTCTCCGCGACGCGTGCCGAGAACTCAGGTATGGCTACAGGCGAACGCGGGTGCGCCAACTGCGGCGCCATCAACCACTTCAACGCGGACGCGTGCTGGCGTTGCCTGGAGTCGCTCGTGCAGCCCTCGCCGGTCGCGGCGAACGCCGAGCAGACCCCTGAACCGGCCTCCGAGCCTCGGACCGCCAGCAGATAGCCCCGCGCGCGGGAAGAGATCTTTCGTACCCTGGGTTACAACCTCCGATGCGCGGTGGGCGCATCGCATCGGTTCGAAAAGAGAGGTGACCGGGTGGCAGTGTTCGGGTTCGAGGGTGAGAACGCCCGCGAGAAGGTGATCGTGCTCCTGACCATGTGTTTCGCGCTGGCGATGGTCATGCTGGACAACACGGTCGTGAACGTCGCGCTCCCGAAGATCAGCGAGAAGCTGGGCGCGGGGGTCTCTGGCCTCCAGTGGATCGTCGACGGCTACGTGCTCGCGCTCGCGTCCCTGTTGCTCACGGGCGGGATCTTGGGCGATCGCTACGGCCGCAAGAAGATGTTCCTGAGCGGGCTCACGATCTTCACCCTCGCATCGCTCGGATGCGGCATCTCCGGCAGCACGGGCGCGTTGATCGGGTTCCGCGCGATCCAGGGCATCGGGGCCGCGTTGCTGCTGCCGGGAACCCTGTCGATCATCACCGTCACGTTCCCTCCACACGAGCGCGCGAAGGCGATCGGCCTGTGGGCCGGCATGTCGGGTCTGGCGCTGGCGCTCGGACCGACGGTCGGCGGCGCGATGGTCGAGCACCTCGGGTGGCAATCCATCTTCTTCCTGAACGTGCCGATCGGCGTGATCGCGTTCTTCACGGCGACCCGCACCGTCAAGGAGTCCGTGTCCGAAGAGGAGCGGCAGCTGGACATCCCCGGATTGGCCCTGGGGACCGCGGCCCTCTTCAGCCTCACCTATGCGCTGATCGAGGCGAACCAGAAGGGCTGGAGCGATCCGCTGATCGTCTCGACGCTCGTGGGCGGCGCGGTGCTGATCGCGGTCTTCCTGTATTGGGAGCTCCACAGCGAGCACGCGATGATGCCGCTTCGCTTCTTCCGGATCCCGGCGTTCTCCGCGGGCAACGCCGTGGCCTTCGCCGTGTCGCTCGGGATGTTCGCGACGTTCTTCTTCCTGTCGCTCTACATGCAACTGGTCCGCGGATACTCGCCGTTCCAGGCGGGCATCCGTTTCCTGCCGATGACGCTGATGATCGTGGTCACCGCTCCCCTCGCGGGGAAGTACGCCTCGAAGCATGGATCACGAGGGCCGATGACCTACGGCTTGCTGCTCGCCGGCGCGGGATTGATCTTCCTCGGCACGCAGTTGCAGGTGAGCACGTCGTTCTGGCTCCTGCTTCCGGTCTTCGCGATCATGGGCCATGGGATGGCCTCGGTGATGGCGCCCATGACGGCGGCCGTGATGAACTCGGTCGGACCGCAGCGCGCCGGACTGGGCTCGGCCATGTCGAACACGAGCCGTGAGGTGGGTGGCGTCTTCGGGATCGCGCTCCTTGGCACCATCCTTACGACGAAGCTCAAGGCGTCGCTGACGCCGGCGCTCGCCGGCCTGGGTCTCACGAGCGCACAACAGAACGCGATCGCCATCGCCGGCGGGCACGGGACGCTCGACCCCTCGGTGCTCAACGGGCTCTCCCCCGCCCAGGTCATCCAGGTGGTGCACGCGTACGGACAGTCCTTCATGGATGGGTTCCATGTGGCGCTGCTCGTCGGTGGGCTGGTGCTGGTTGGCACGGCGATCGTCGCCAACCGGTTCATCCCGGGCCGTCATACCGAGCAGGTGCGAGCGCCGGGCGATCACGAACCGGTGGCGGTGGCCGTCGAGGCCTAGCCGGTCGACTCGACCGTCGAGATCCGCTTCAAACAGACGTCGCCGCTCCGCAGCTTGGTGCGCTTGGCGAGGGCCCGATACTTGCCCGGAGCTCGAACACGGCCCGACCGGTAGCCCCCGTTCGCCTTCGTGAGCACGCTTGCGACCGTCCTCCATTTCCCTCGAGCACGGTGCTGGATCTTGATCGGAACCCCAGAGGCGCACTCACCGAAGCCGTCCACCACCGTCACGGTGCCGGTGGTCTTTCCGGCAAGCACGAGCGAGACGCTCCGAACGTGCTGGACCACGAAGTCCGTTAAGCTCGTGAACGTCCCGGCCGGCGTGGTGATGGCGATCGAGCCCGTGCTCGCCCCGTCGGGAACGGTGGCCGTAACCTGGGTGGCGGAGCCGACCGTGAAGGCGGTGGCTGCGATGTCGTTGAACCTCACGGCGGTGGCACCCGTGAAGCTCGTCCCGGTGATCACGACCGAGGTGCCAACCTTGCCGCGTGACGGCGAGAACGAGGTGATCGCGGAGGTGGGGATCGACTGCCAGTCGGGGACGTCGTCCTCTCCAGTCGTGTTCGTGAGGTTCGCCTGAAGCGACCCGTTCGCGTTCATGATGTAGACCTCGAAGCCGGGGCCGTCACGATCTGTCGAGAACGCGATCTTCGTCCCGTCGGGCGACCAAGCTCCGTCCTCTTCGATCGCCGGGTTGTTGGTGAGCCGTACGGGACCGGTGCCGTTGGCATCCATCACATATATCTCGAAGTTGCCGTCGCGATCTGTGGTGAATGCGATCTTCCGTCCGTCGGGTGACCAGGCGGGTGCGAAGTCGGCGCCCGCGTTGCTCGTGAGATTGACTGGGTTCGACCCGTCGGCGTTCATCACGTAGACCTCAGCATTCGACGTGAACGCGATCTTCGTGCCGTCGGGAGACCAATCTGGTTCGATGTCCTGGGAAGCGTTGTTCGTCACGTTGATCTGGTTCGAGCCGTTGGAGTTCATCACATAGATCTCGGCATTGCCGTCACGGTCCGTCGTGAACGCGATCTTCGTCCCGTCGGGCGACCAGGCCGGCCCCCTCTCGTCGGCCGCGTTGTTCGTGAGCCTCACGGGGTTCGATCCGTCGGCGTTCATGACGTAGACCTCGTCATTGCCATCACGGTCCGAGATGAATGCGATCTTCGTGCCGTCGGGCGACCAGGCGGGCTCGAATTCGTTGGCTGCGTTGTTCGTCACGTTCACCTGGTTCGACCCGTCGGCGTTCATCAGGTAGATCTCGTAGTTCCCGTCCCGATGGGACGCGAACGCGATCTTGCCGTTCGTGCCCGGGACAACCGCCTGAGACGCGGGCACCGCCAAGAGACCCATGACGAGAACGGCACCGACCAGCGCTACGGATACCCGCATACGTCTCACAGCGACCTCCCCTTCCCAGGGACATGCCAGGAGGAGCCTAGGTGCGCGCCCAGCAGGCGCGCAAGAGCCGATCGTTCATCGTGATTGCTACCGTGCTCCACGGAAGGGGAGGTCGATGATGGCCGAAGATGCCAGCAGCACGCTCGGGGCACCGCAGCTCGCCGGGACGTTCGTCAGCCCGAAGGGTCTGACGAAACGGGTCACCGGGGACGCAGCGATGCGCCAGGTCGGGCGGGCGATCACCGGATCGGCGGTCGCCCCAGGGAGCCAGGGAGCCTTCCAAGGCGCGCCAGCGTTCGGCGTCATCGGCTACGTGGCGGTGACGTCTGACGAGGTCGCGATCGTGCAGGGCAAGCAGGGCGCGATGAAGCCGAAGGTAGGATCGAAGGTGGTCGCGCGTGTCCCGCGCGGTGCGGTGACGTCCGTGGCGCTCGACCCCCATCTGCTCACGGCGTCGTTGAAGATCGCGTTCGCGGACGGCGGGTCGTGGGAGTTCGAGGTGCCGAAGAAGTACCGCCAAACGGCTGAGGAGGTCGTCCACGCGCTCGGAGGCCCGACCGCCTAAGCATCGAACCGAACCTCCAGGCCTAGAGCCGGTCGCGGAACCACTCGACGGTCCGGCGGAGACCCTCCTCGATGCCGACCGTCGGCTCGAACCCCAGGAGCCGTTGCGCCAGGCTCATGTCGCCGTGGCTCCGCAGGATGTCGCCGGGCCGCGGCGGCT
>JBOGVK010000178.1:0-10211 GCA_050692375.1 Actinomycetota bacterium | reverse complement strand
TGGTGATCGAGCACAACCTCGACGTGGTGAAGACCGCCGACTGGATCGTCGATCTGGGACCGGAGGGCGGCGATATGGGCGGGCGCGTGCTGGCGGCGGGGACGCCGGAGACCATCGCGTCCGATCCGGACTCCCACACCGGCCGGTTCCTCGCCGAGGTGCTCGGGCGTCCCGCGGCCACCGAACAGGTTGATCTGGAGCTTGTGCCGCAGGGGTGACGACACTTGCTAGGATTCCCGCCGACGTGTCCAAGCGCCTGCTGATCCTGATGTGTGCGGCGGTCCTCATCACGGCCGCCTGCAGCAACTTCCCGGCCGTGAAGGTCAGTTACGGCAAGGGCAAGCAGTTCGTTCCTTACGTCGTCGACAACCTGGACGATGCGGGCCTCGGGAACGCGATCACGCTCGACAAGGACGGCGTCCCGTTCGTCTCGTATCTGATCTTCCCGGGTGTCGTGGCGAAGGGCGCCATCGCCATCCCCCGACCGATCGGCGCGCCGTTCATCACGACCGGAGGGGACAACCCCGAGAACGGCGCGGCCGTGGGGGTCGCGAGCCTCAGCGATCAGGGGGTGTGGACGCGAGGGGCGGCGGCGCAGGTGCCGGTCGCCGATGCACCGCCCGGTGTCGTCCCCTATGGTCCGGCCACCCCTGATAGCCTCGTGGGCGCCACCGCCGACAACACGAACGGCACCGACATCGCGATCGACGCGAACGGCGTCATGCACGTGGTCTGGGCCGGGCCCGACGGGATCTCGTACGCGGCGGGAACGACGTCGTTCAAGGAGCAACAGATCGACAAGTGGTCCCCGCCGCTCGATCACGCCGGACCGATCGGGCGTCCGTCGATCGCGGTCGACGCCCAGAACGATCCCTGGGTTGCTTACGCGGTCGACTCGCCCGACGGACAGGAGATCCGCGTCGCATCCACCGCCGACGGCACCACGTGGGCGACGCAGGTTGTCGCGAAGATCCCCTATTGCACCGGTTGTCCGCAACCCGGCCCGGTGGAGATCGCCATGACGCCGGACGGACCACTCGTGGTGTACGTGGACGGCTCGACGGGCTCCCTCATGGCCGCCCGGTACACCCACGGGCCGAAATGGACCACCGAGGCGGTTCAGGTCGGCGTCGTTCCTTCCGGGTTGTCTCTGACGATCGGCAAGGACGGAACGCCGTGGATCACCTTCTACACGGGCGATGGCGCGGTGAACGTGGCGACGACGTCGGGAGCCGGCTGGTCGGATGCGAAGGTCGCCGACACGAAGCCCGGCGACGGCAAGGACAACCAAGCGGAAACCACCGCCGTCGCCGTGACCGACGACGGGACGGTCTGGGTCGCCTGGTTCGACGGGAAGAAGGATGCGGTGATGCTGGCCAGCGGGGATGGGAACACGTTCACGCCGGTCGACACCAGCGGCACCTCCGGCGGCGGGTTCCCCTCGCTCGCGGTCGCCGCCGACGGTTCCCGGGTCTTCCTGGCCTGGTACGACCTGACGTTGCAGAACCTGCTGGTCGGGGTCCTGGGAGATGCGACCGACGTTCTGGTCGCGCAGCCGAGCCCGACGGCGTCGGTGGCTCCCCCGTCGTCACCCTCGGTGGTCCCCACCTGTCCGAAGGGCGGGATCGCGCTGGAGGCGCCGGCCGGTGCGGCCGGCAGTGGGTTCGCGGAGACCACGCTCTCCGCCACGGCCAACACCGACTTCACCATCTGTTGGGACAACCAGGATCCCAGCGTGCCGCACAACGTGGATCTGTACACCGGGAAAGGTGGCACGTCGATCGCGAAGGCCGACATCGCTCCGGGTCCCGTCCAGCAGTTGGTGGCCGTGTCGGGCCTGGCGGCGGGGACCTACTACTACCAATGCGACGTGCACCCCACCACGATGTCAGGCACGCTCACCGTCAAGTAGTGAACCCCGTTCCGGGTCGTGTCCGGTTCCGACCCTAGAATGACCTGGTGAGCTTCACCCGGCCGGACACGTCGAGCATCCCCGACGCGCCGGGCGCCTACCTCTTCCGTGACGGCGACGGCCGTGTGGTGTACGTGGGCAAGGCCCGGTCGCTCCGCAAGCGCGTCATCAGCTACTGGGGCAAGCCGCTCCACCCCCGCACGCAGGCCATGACGGAAGCGGCCGCCAGCATCGAATGGATGCTCGCCTCGACCGAGGTCGACGCGTTGATGCTCGAGTACAACCTGATCCAGACACATCGGCCGCGGTTCAACATCCGGTACCGCGACGACAAGTCCTATCCCTTCCTTGCCCTCACGGTGGGGGAGACGTGGCCTCGAGCGCAGGTCCTCCGCGGCGCCAAGCGCAAGAACGTCCGGTACTTCGGCCCGTTCGGACATGCCTGGGCCATCCGGGACACCCTCGACGCGTTGACGCGCGTCTTCCCGGTCCGGACCTGCACGAACGCGTTCTTCGACCAGCGATCGCGGGCCGGCAGGCCTTGCCTCTACTACGACATCGGCAGGTGCTCCGGGCCGTGCGTTCCGTCGGCCACCGGTGTGACCGAGGAGTCGTACCGGGCCGACGTCGATGCGCTCGGCGACTTCCTCGCCGGGAACACGAAGCCGGTCGTCGCGCGGCTGGAGCGCGAGATGCGGGCCTCGGCGGACCTCCAGGAATACGAGCAAGCGGCGAAGCTCCGCGATCAGCTCGGCGCGGCCCGCCGGGCGATGGAGACCCAGGAGATGGTCCTCACCCAGCCCGAGGACCTCGACGTGATCGGCATGGCCGAGGATGACCTCGAGGCCGCCTTCCAGGTGTTCTTCGTTCGCGGGGGTCGCGTCCTCGGCCGTCGCGGATGGGTCGTGGACCGCATCGAAGATCTGAACCGGGCCGAGCTGGTGGCGTCGTTCGTTCGACAGCTCTACATGGAGCGCGAGGAGGTCCCGCCCCGCGTGCTCGTGCCGTCGGCGCCGGACGGCCGTGACGTGTTGGAGGCGTGGCTCGTGACTCGCCGTGGCGGGTCGAAGGTGACGATCGCCGTTCCCGAGCGCGGCGCCAAGCGGAAGTTGATGGAGGTGGTCGGTCAGAACGCGGCGGAGGCGTTCCATCGGCACAAGCTGAAGCGCGCATCGGACTTCGGGGCCAGATCGCGCGCGCTGTCGGAGCTAGCCGAGCAGCTCGGTCTGCCGCAGGCGCCACTGCGGATCGAGTGCTACGACATCTCGAACCTGGGCCCGAACGACACGGTCGGTTCGATGGTCGTGTTCGAGGACGGGTTGCCGAAGCGCGCCGACTACCGACGGTTCGAGATCAAGGGCGTGCCGGGTCAAGACGACTTCGCCAGCATGGATGAGATGCTCCGGCGACGGTTCGCCCGGCTGCTCAAGGAGCGCGACGAACCCACGCGCACGCGGCGCCGCTTCTCCTACCCGCCTTCGCTCGTCGTGGTGGACGGCGGCAAGGGCCAGCTCGGCGTCTGCAGCAAGGTGCTGGCCGACCTCGGTCTCGATCTGCCGCACATCGGACTGGCCAAGCGCTTGGAGGAGGTCTACTTCCCCGGCCGCTCGGATCCGCTGATGATCGCGCGAGGCTCCGAGGCGCTCTTCGTGCTGCAGCACATCCGCGACGAGGCGCACCGGTTCGCGATCACCTACCACCGGGAGAAGCGCGCGAAGCGAGCCCTGGTGTCGCCACTCGACGACGTGGCGGGTGTGGGGCCCGCTCGCAAGAAGGCGCTGTTGAAGCGGTTCGGATCGCTCGCTCGCCTGCGCGACGCCACGGCCGATGACATCGCGGCGACACCGGGGATCGGTGCCGAACTCGCGCATGCGATCCACGAACATCTGCATGGCGTGCCCGATCCGCGCGAGCGGGTGAGCGCCTGATGCCGCGCGCCGTGCATCCCGTGCCCGATCCCGATCCCGACGAGACGCAGACCACGCCGGCGTTCACGCTCATCACCGGGGTCTCCGGCGCAGGCCGGTCCGAGGCCGCGCACTCGCTCGAAGACCTCGGCTACTTCGTGGTCGACAACCTGCCACCCGCGTTGCTGTTGAAGATGGCCGAGCTCGCTTCGCGCCCCGGAGGACCCGCGCGCGTGGCCATCGTCGTCGACGCGCGCGGCGGCGTGTTCTTCGGCGAGCTTTCCAAGGCGCTCGAGGAGCTCGACCGCGAGCGCATCGAGTACCGGATCCTCTACCTGGACGCCGCCGACGACGACCTGGTGAATCGCTACGAGGCCACGCGCCGCCGGCACCCGCTGGCGCCGGCCGATCGGGTCGTGGAGGGCATCCGCAAGGAACGACTCATGATGGAGAGCCTGCGCGGCGACGCGGATCTCATCATCGACACGTCCGATCTGACGCCTCACGAGCTCCGCGAGCGGATCCGCGAAGCCTTCGCCGAATCTCCGCCCGAGCACGGGCTCAAGATCTCGGTGATCTCGTTCGGCTTCAAGTACGGCGCGCCGCGCGACGCGGACCTGGCGTTGGACGTTCGCTTCCTGCCGAATCCGTACTGGGTCGAGGAGCTCCGCCCACTCACCGGTGTCGACGAGCAGGTCCGAACGTACGTGCAGGGTCAGCCGCAGTACCGCGCATTCGTCGAACGGCTCGAGGCCTTGCTGGACGTGATCGTGCCCGGCTACGTCGATGAGGGGAAGTCCTACCTGACGATCGCCGTCGGCTGCACCGGTGGCCGGCACCGGTCGATCGTCGTCGCGGAGGAGCTCGCGCGGTACTTCCGGGAGCGCGGCCAGCCCGTAGCCGTCGAGCACCGAGACCTCGACCGCGACTAGTCCCGGAACAGGCGCGACGTTGGTCCCGGTCGGCTCCCGATGCTCCCTCGTTAGGATGGGCACGCCAACCACCGAGTCGGCCTTCTCGCCCAAGCCACAAGGAGGACGCTACATGACCGTCAAGATCGGCGTGAACGGCTTCGGCCGTATCGGCCGCAACTTCTATCGAGCCGCCCGGGCAACGGGCGCGGACATCGAGATCGTCGCGGCGAACGACCTGATGGACACGAAGACCGCCGCGCACCTGTTGAAGTACGACTCCGTCCACGGGCGATTGGACGCCGACGTCCGCGCGACCGACGACGGCATCTCGATCGACGGCGTTGAGATCCGCATCACGTCCGAGCGTGACCCGGCCAACCTCCCGTGGAAAGAGCTGGGTGCCGAGATCGTCATCGAGTCGACGGGACTGTTCACGGATCGGGAGAAGGCTGCAGCGCATCTGGAGGCCGGTGCCCAGAAGGTCGTCATCAGCGCCCCCGCGAAGGGAGAGGACGTCACGATCGTGATGGGCGTGAACGACGACACGTACGACCCGGCGACGCATCACGTCATCTCGAATGCGTCCTGCACCACCAACTGTGTCGCGCCGATGGCGAAGGTGCTGGAGGACGGCTTCGGGATCGATCGGGCGCTCATGACGACGGTGCACGCGTACACGAACGACCAGAACCTGCTCGACCTGACGCACAAAGACCTGCGCCGCGGGCGAGCGGCGGCCGTGAACATCGTGCCGGCCTCGACCGGCGCGGCCAAGGCGACGTCGCTGGCCCTTCCGCAGCTGAAGGGCAAGATGGACGGGATCGCGATGCGCGTGCCCGTTCCCGACGGATCGGTCACGGATCTGGTGGCCATCCTGAACCGCGAAGCGAGCGTCGAGGAGATCAACGCAGCGTTCCGCGCGGCAGCGGAGTCCGACCGGCTTCGCGGCCGTCTCGTCTACACCGAGGATCCGATCGTCTCGAGCGACATCGTCGGGAGCCCGGCGTCATGCACGTTCGACGCGCTCTCGACCATGGCGATCGGGAACCTGGTGAAGGTGATCGGGTGGTACGACAACGAATGGGGCTACTCGAACCGCCTCCTCGATCTGGTGCTGCTGGTCGCGTCGTCGCTGTGACGCTTCGAACGCTGGACGATCTCGGCGACGTCTCCGGCCGACGTGTTTTCGTCCGCGTCGATTTCAACGTCCCGTTGCATGACGGTGCCGTCGCCGACGACCTGCGCATCCGCGCCACGCTCCCGACGCTTGATCAGTTGCTGGATCGTGGGGCCTCCCTCGTGCTCGCCTCCCACCTCGGTCGGCCGAAGGGGCAGACGCGCGACGACCTGCGTCTCGGTCCCGTCGGCGTTCGACTGGCGGAGCTCCTCGATCGGTCCGTCACGACGCTCGACACGCCCGCCCCGGACGTGTTGCCGGCCAACGAGGTCGTCCTGCTCGAAAATCTCCGCTTCGAGGTGGGGGAGGAGGCGAACGATCCGGAGTTCGCGGGGCGGTTGTCCGAGCTCGCCGACGCGTACGTCGACGACGCGTTCGGCGCGGCGCACCGCGCGCACGCGAGCGTCTCCGCGCTCCCGGAGCTGATGATCGCGAGCGGACGTCCCGCGGTGGCCGGCCGGCTGCTCCAACGCGAGGTCGAAGTCTTGTCGACCCTGCTCGACGAGCCTGCCCATCCGTATGTCGCGATCCTCGGTGGCGCCAAGGTCTCCGACAAGCTCGGCACGATCGGCGCGCTGCTCGACCGCGTCGACGCGCTGCTCATCGGCGGTGCCATGGCGTTCACGCTGATCGCGGCCGATGGGGGAGCGATCGGGGAGAGCCTGGTCGAGCCCGACCGGTTCGACGACGTCCGGGTCGCCCGGGCTCGCGCGGCGGAACGAGACGTCCCGATCGAGCTCCCCGTCGACATCGTTGCCGCGCAGGAGGTCTCGGAACAAGCGCCGCGACGGACGGTGCCAGCCGCCCAGATCCCGGCCGGCTGGAAAGGTCTCGACATCGGGCCGCACACCGTCGATATGTTCGCCGAGCACCTTGCCAAGGCGAAAACCATCCTGTGGAACGGCCCGATGGGCGTGTTCGAGCTGGAGTCCTTCGCGCTCGGCACGCGCGGAGTCGCGGAGGCTGTCGGGAACAGCCAAGCGTTCAGCGTGGTCGGCGGCGGCGATAGCCTGTTGGCCATCAGGCAGGCCGGGTTGGAAGACCGGTTCAACCATCTCTCGACCGGCGGTGGCGCGTCCCTCGAGTTCCTCGAGGGCAAAGCGCTTCCCGGCATCACGATCCTGGAGGGATCACCGTGACCGAACGGCGCCCGCTCATCGCGGCGAACTGGAAGATGCACAAGACGCACCTGGAAGCGATCCAAGCCGTCCAGAAGCTCTCCTACCTCTTGAACAAGGACGACGGCGAGCGAGTCGAGATCGTGATCTGCCCGCCGTTCACGGCGCTCCGGTCGGTGCAGACGTTGATCGACTCGGACCGATTGCCATACGCGGTCGGGGCCCAGAACGTGCACCCGGACGACAAGGGCGCGTTCACGGGAGAGGTTTCGCCGCCCATGCTGGTGGCGCTGAAGGTCGCCTATGTCATCGTCGGTCACTCCGAGCGACGGCAGCTCTTCGGCGAGGACGACCGCGTGGTCAACAAGAAGGTGAGGGCCGTCTTCGCGAACGGGATGGTCCCGATCATCTGCGTGGGGGAGAGCCTCGAGGAGCGCGACGCCGGGGGCACCGAGTCGAAGGTGCAGCAACAGGTGAAGCGGGCGTTCGAGGATGTGGCGCCCGAGAACGCCGCGGCCGCCGTGATCGCGTACGAACCGATCTGGGCGATCGGCACCGGTCGCAATGCCGATCCGTCCGACGCGGGGCAGGTGGTCCAGGTGATCCGGGCCGCGCTCGCGGAGCGGTACGGTGACACGGTGGCTCAGGGCGTTCGGGTCCTGTACGGCGGCAGCGTGAAGCCCGGGAACATCCGCGACTTCATGGCGCACCCCGAGATCGACGGAGCGCTCGTCGGCGGCGCCAGTCTCGAGCCTGAAGACCTGGCACTCATCGTGAAGTACCGCTGAAGGAGCGATCCCGACGTGAAGAAACTGCTCTACGTGTGTCTGGACGGGCTCGGCGACGACCCGATCCCGGAGTTCGACGGCCGGACCCCGTTGGAGGCCGCCCCCACACCGGCGCTCGACTCGCTGGCGTCCCGCGGGCGCACCGGCGTGGTCGTGACGGTCGGCGACGACATCGCGCCCGAATCCGACATCGCCGTTTTCGCGATCCTCGGCTATGACCCTCGTGAGGAGCACCCGGGCCGCGGTGTCGTGGAGGCGGTCGGCTCCGACATGGAGTTCCGTGACGGAGACCTTGCCTACCGGGTGAACTTCGCTACGGGCGCGTGGCCGGAGATCGAAGACCGCCGGGTCGGGCGCGACCTCTCGTCGGAGGAAGCGCACGCGTTGGCCGACGAGGTGAACGAGCGGCTCGCATTGCCTGGTGCCACGTTCACTTTGAAGTCGACGGTGGAGCACCGCGGGTCGCTGGTGATCCGCGCCGACGACGGAAGACTCTCCGCCGAGGTCACGAACACCGATCCGGCGTACCGCAAGGACGGCTCGCTCGGTGTCGCCCTCGAGACGTTCGAGCCGATCGTGGCACGCTGTGAACCCTTGCAGGACAGCGCGGCCGCACATCAAGCCGCCGAGCTGACCAACCGGTTCGTCGAGGACGCCGCGAAGATCCTCGACGTCTGTGCGACGAACGTCGAGCGGCGTCGCCTCGGGAAGCTGCCCGGCAACCTGATCCTCACACGGGACGGCGGCGACCACCTGCCCGCGCTCCAAAGCATCCGCGATCGATTCGGTCCCGACTGGGGATGCTTCGTCGAGATGCCGGTCGAGCGGGGCATCGCGAAGATGCTGGGGATGCATCCTGTGCCGGCCCCGCGTCTCGGCATCGATATCGCGCGGGACGCCGCGACCGCGGAGTACGCGGGCTGGGCGCGGTTGGCGGTCGACGCGCTTTCCGGGTACGACGCCCTCTACGTCCATATCAAAGGACCGGACGTGCCGGCACACGACGGCCGAGCCGTGGACAAGCGCGACGTCATCGCCGCGATCGACGCCGGATTCTTCGCCGAAGCGCTGGGCGCGATCGACCTCTCCTCGACGATCGTCGCCGTTATCGCCGACCACTCGACATCGTGCGTGCGCAAGGCCCACACCGCGGACCCCGTCCCGTTGCTGGTCAGCGGCGCGGGCATCCAGTCCGACGGCTCGACCACCTACGGCGAGCGCGCCTGCGCCACGGGTTCCCTCGGCCGGCTCAACGGGATCGAGATCCTTCCCCGCTTGACCTCGCTGGTGGCTCCGTGACTGAGAGGTCTAGGCAGATTGCGGATTCCTGCCGTAACATCGCCCGCCAGATTGCCTCGCAGGGGGGATGCTTCTAACATGCGGTCTCGTCCATGAAGACGCCACGGGACGTCGAGGGCAGCCTCGAAACCGAAGAGAAGCTCGCCCCCGGGGGGGGAAGTCTGGCCCCGGACGCGGGACCAGCAGCCGATGAGCCGAAGCAGGTCGTCGGTCGCTCCCCGTGGGAGATCTTCTGGCGTCAGTTCAAGCGGGACCGCTGGGCGTTCGCGGGCATCGTCGTCGTCGGGATCATGATCCTGCTCGCCATCACCGCCCCGCTCTTCGCCAAGATCGTCCATCACGGCCCGAACGACGTGAACCTGCGCGCGCTCGACGACTTCGGCCTGCCGTCCGGACCCAGCAAGGCGTACTGGTTCGGGGTCGATGGGACCGGACGCGACCTGTTCGTTCGCGTGCTCTACGGGGCGCGGACGTCGCTCGTGATCGCGTTCTTCGCCACGGGCTTGGCGCTCGTGATCGGCGTCGTCCTCGGGATGATCGCCGGATTCTTCCGCGGCAAGGTCGACACGGTCATCTCGCGCACCACCGACGTCGTGTTGTCGCTCCCGATCCTGTTGTTGGCCCTTGGGCTCGCCTCTGCGTGCGGCGCCAACAAGGAGGGATGCCTGGGCGGACTGATCAAGCCCGGTCTCATGCTGGTCAGTTTGATCATCGGGTTGTTCAGCTGGCCCTACATCGCCAGGATCATCCGCGGCCAGGTGCTGTCGCTCCGTGAGAAGGAGTTCATCGAGGCGTCGCGGTCCCTGGGCTCGTCGAACTTCCGGATCATCATGCGGGAGATCCTGCCCAACGTGGCCGCGCCGATCATCGTCTTCACGACGTTGATCATCCCGAGCAACATCCTGTTCGAAGCCGGCCTGTCGTTCCTCGGGGTGGGGGTTCCCGACTCGACTCCTTCATGGGGCGCCATGCTCGCGACGGCTGGATCCACGTTCACCTACGCAGCGTGGCTCATGATCTTCCCCGGCCTCGCGCTCTTCATGACGACCCTCGCCTTCAACCTCGTCGGCGACGGGCTCCGCGACGCCCTCGATCC
>JBOGVK010000177.1:0-43080 GCA_050692375.1 Actinomycetota bacterium | reverse complement strand
CCCCAGGTTGGTGTGCAACACCACGCCGGTCGCGTTGATCACGGGGGTGAGACCCGTCGCGATCTTGGAGGCCAGGCCGATCGCGTGAGCCAGGAGCTCGTCGTCGGACGGGGGCTCGATCCCCCGTTCGGCCGCGCCCCGGGCCTCGTCGAGCGCTCGTGCGATCGTCCGCTTGAGGAGCGGACGGCCGAAGCTGGCGATGGCGCGTCGGCCTGGTTCGGAGCGAAGGAGCGTGTCCACCGAAGGGACCTTCCGGCGAGCGTCGACGGCCATGCCGCGGAGCCTACCTCGGCCGCGCCGACCGGGGCGCCCGTGGGCGGTCGCCCCAAGTAGGATGTCCGGCGATGGTCGACACCGAGCGTCCGGCGTTCCAGACCTCACAGATCGCGTCGCTCGTCCGTGGGGGCGGGCTCGACATCGACGTCGTGCCTACCGGCGGCGCATTCAAGACCGAGGAGATGATCCTCAACATCGGGCCGCAGCATCCGTCGACGCATGGCGTGCTGCGTGTGGTGCTCGAGCTCGACGGCGAGGTCATCACGCGCGCCGAACCGGTCATCGGCTACATGCATCGGGCGGCCGAGAAGCTCGCCGAGTATCGCGATGCGCGCCAGGTCTTGGTCCTCATGAACCGTCACGATTGGATCAGCGCGTTCAACAACGAGCTCGGGTGGACCATCGCGGTCGAACGCCTGGCTGGCATCGAGGTCCCGGAGCGCGCGCAGTGGATCCGAACGATGTTCGCCGAATGGAACCGGATCCTGAATCACCTGATGTTCAGCGGCTCGTTCCCGCTGGAGCTCGGTGCCATGACGCCGATCTTCTACGCGTTCCGCGAGCGGGAGATGATCCAGGACATGATGGAATCGGTCACCGGCGCCCGCATGCATCACTCGTACTGCCGCGTCGGTGGGTTGAAGGACGACCTGCCTGCCGGGTTCCTGAAGCGGTCCGGTGAGGTGTTGGCCGAAACGCGCAAACGGATCAAGGAGTACGAGACCCTGATCATGGGGAACGAGATCATCTTCGCGCGTACGCGGAACGTGGGGGTGTTGCCGGCGGAGGTCGCGATCGCCTACGGCTGCTCCGGACCGGTGCTCCACGCGAGCGGCGTGCCCATGGATCCGCGCAAGGATGAGCCGTACGAGAAGTACGCCGAGCTGGAGTTCGATGTTCCCGTCGGACAGACGGGCGACTGCTACGACCGGCTGTGGGTGTTGGTCGAGCGGATGAAGCAGTCGTGCAACATCATCGAGCAATGCATGGACAAGCTGCCGGCCGGACAGTTCCGCGCGGCGAAGCTCCCGAAGACGTTGAAGCTGGACGGCGAGGTCTACGTCCGGACGGAGAACCCCTTGGGCATGATGGGCTACTACGTCGTTGGCGACGGGAAGCCGGAGCCGTATCGGCTCAAGATGCGCACCCCGTCGTTCTCGAACGTGAGCGTCATCCCGGCGATGCTTCCCGGTTGCCTCGTTCCCGACCTAATCGCGATCCTCGGCTCGATCTTCTTCGTGGTCGGCGACGTCGACCGCTGAGGCCGGCCATTCCCTCTCCGCGGCCCGCGCGCTATCGTCTCCGATATCGGTCCGATATCGGAGGCGCTAGATGCCGAACAAGAAGGAGCGCGCGGTCCGCCTGCTGCTGAAGGCGCTCGGATCTCTCCCCGACGACGAGCGCGACGACGTGCTGCAGCATCTGCTGTTGGATCAGACGGAGGGTCCTCCGCTCTCGCTGGGACCGATGGAGACCGGGGTGTGGCGATCGGACCCGGCGACCCTTCGCGGACCCCAGTTCGATCCGGTGACCAGGATGCTTCCCGTTCGACTGCCCGCCGAGCTCCAGGAACGACTGCGCACGTGGTCCACCGAGCACGGATTCTCGATGGCGGCGGTCGCTCGTGGCTTGATCGAGCGCTTCCTGGACGAACAGGAAAGATCGACGAAGTAGTCTGACTCAGACTAGTACTCGCGGGCGATCCAGACGTTACCCGGTCCCGAGTAGCTCGCGCCCTCGCCCCAGATCGCGATCGTCTGACCCGTATCCGTGACGTCCATCTCCCCGTAGTCGCCGTACGCCTCCAGGAATCCCCGTGGGCCTTTGTACGCCGCACCGGATGTGATGTTGGAGAGGCGGATCGCCTTCGACCACGTGGCGCCGCCGTCGGTCGTTCGTGTGAACCACACGTTCCATCGACCGGTGCGCGTGTCCATCCACCACACGCGGAAGTCGCCGGGTCCACCCGATGTGGCGGCGGGGAACAGGCCGTTGGCGCCATTCGGCGAGAGCGGCGTGGCCTGTGCCCAGGTATCGCCACCATCGGTCGACGTGGTCGCGTAGACACGCTGCGGTGCATACGGTTCGGTGTTCACCGCGTAGACGTACACGAGGTTCCCGCCGGGGTCGCCGGCGAGCGCCGGGGTCGGACCGTAGAAGCCGTTCGAGCACCCCTCCGACGTGCAGTCGGGCTGACGGTCGCCGGTGGCGACGCGGACGGTTCGCCACGTCAGGCCGCCGTCGTCGGAGAGCGCGACATCCGAATGGATCTTCCCTTTGTAGTCTTGGTCGTAGTCGGTCTGCGCGAACGCGATGTGTTGACCATCGGCGGACGTCCATGCGCCGCCTGCGAAGTTGTAACGGTCGTTGTCGGTCACGCGAACGAGCGTGAACGTCGTCCCGCCGTCGTGCGAAACCCCGACCTGGCTATCGCCGTGGCTCGGACCGTTCATGTCGACGTACACGTCCTGCCCATCTGCCGAAACGGCCAGCTGTGGCTTGTCCGACCAGGCGATCGGCATGGCGACGGGATCCGTCCACGTGCGACCATGATCCGTGGACTTCGAGTAGACGACGCCGGGCGTGTAGCCCTGGAGCCAGACGGCGTGCACGGTCCCCGTGCCGTCGACCTCGATGATCGGATCGTACTGGCCGTTCGTGATACTGGGACAGCGGCACAGGAAGCGGTCAGGCGCCCACGTGGCCCCGTCGTCGGCCGAGACCCGCAGGACGATCTCGGGGAGCGCGCATCCGTGACATCGGCGGGGCAGCGTGTAGCGGGTGGCGAGCGCGTACACGTAAGGTGCATTCGGATCGGCGGCGATCGCCGGCTCCCAATCGTCGGCGGTGGCGCTCCACACGTGTTCATCGGTCCAGCCGGTGTTCGGGATCGTGCGAACCGGCCGCGTGAGTCCGAAGAGGCCGGAGCTCTTCGCGGCGTCGAACGCGGAGATCCGCGCCTTCGTGATATCCGCAGCCCCGAGCTCTTCGCTTGCGGCCGTGTGCTCCGTCTCTCGGCCGCCGTTCGTCTCACGGATGGGCGCCGACGGGTGGGGACGGATGACCGCGATCGCGACACCGATCGCGAGCACCGCCCCGACGAATATCGCCATGACCTTGCGCACGCCGACCAGGGTGGGGTAGCGGGTGCTTCGGAGTCAAGGCAACCAGTCGGGGCGGGGCAGGCCGGGCGCGGCGAGCACGAGCCACCGGAGACGGCCGAGCGCCGAGGGGTCGACCAGCAGCGTCGCTCGACTGCGACCGCTCCATGTTCGGACCGCCTCGAGACCGGCGCGCGTGTCGAGCAACGCGGTCTGGCGTTCGAGCTCGTCGCGGAGCCACCGTTCGAAGCCGAGTGCGACGAGGGCGTCGTGCTGGGTCACGGATGGATAGGCGATGAGCCCGCGCTCCTCGGCCCGGCCCGCGATCCGCGCGAAGTCGACGCCGGCCGTCATGTCGGTGGAGCCCGGATCGGCGAGCAGGTCTTCCACCACGCGGTGGTCTCGGTAGCCATGGATGTCCCCACCCGTCGAACCCACCGCCCCGTAGTCGATCAGCAGGGCGTAGCCGCGCAGGAGGATCGTCGCGAGACGGTCGACGAACGCGAAAGCGCCGACGGGTTGGATCGTCTCTAAGCCGGCGGGTCCCCACGGCTCACCGTCCCACGGCGTCTCGATCTCGACGAATCCGAAGTCGCCGTCGAGTCCGACGCGCACCTCGCGATCACCGCGGACACGCCGGAACGGCAGGTTGTCGAGCAGCTCGTGTGCGAGCACGACATGCGGGTCGCCGTCGAGCTCGCGTTCCACGTGGATCCCCTCGATCGTGGCGAGCGCAGCCCGCGCGCCGGAGCTGGTCTCGACGGCCGTGTAGGTGACGTCCAGATCGGCGAGCTCGTCGGTCAGCTGCCGCGCGAGTGTCCCGTCGCCCGCGCCGACCTCCGTGATCCGGAACGGCTCCGGCCGTCCGAGCGGGTTGTGCAACGAGCGGAGGGCCTTCCCGAGCATCGCGCCGAACACGGGATGCACGTGCGGACTCGTCACGAAGTCGCCCTCGACCCCGACCGGCGACCGCTCGTAGTACCCGCCGGGACCGTAGAGCGCGAGCTCCATGAACTCGGCGAACGTGATCGGACCGTTCGCGCGGATGGTCGCGCGGATCGCCTCCGCGACCTGCTCGCTCATGGCCAGAAGTATGGCGGCGCTGTGGCCTGGGAGGATAAGCGGCGTGGCGGACGAGCTTCGGTTGGCGGCGTCGGTGATCGCGGGGCGCGACGGTGTCGGTGGTCTCGAGCTGCTCGTCATCGAACGCAGCCGCTCCAGCCGATTCCTGCCCGGATACGTGGCGTTCCCGGGCGGGGCGACCGACGGTGGCGACGCCGCGCTCGCGATCGAATGGTTCGGGACCGAGGAGGAGATCTCGCGCGCGTGTGCGATCCGTGAGTTGTCCGAGGAGACGGCGCTCGCGCTCACCGTCGACGGCCTGGGTCCGATCGGGAGCTGGGATCCGCTCAGTCCCGTCGGCATGGCCCCGCCGTCGCTCGAGCAGCTGCCGGAGATCGCACATTGGATCGCACCCGAGGAGGTGCCTGTGCGGTTCGATGCGCGTTACTACGCGGTCAAGTCGATCGACGGCCTGGAGCCGACACCCGACGGAACGGAGGCGGCGTCGGCGTGGTGGGCGAGCGCCGCCGAACTGCTTGCGGACCACGAAGCCGGCCGGCGGAAGCTCTACTGGCCGACGTTCTTCACCCTGACGACGCTGGCCGCCTGCGGCTCGGTCGCCGACCTGCTTGCGGTGCGGTTCGAGACGCGCGAACCGACGGACGACGAGGTCGAACGCCTCCCTCGAGCGACGTTCTGGCAAGACTGACCATGCTGCGCGTCGTTCGCGTATTGGCGCCCAACCCCGGCATCTACACGCTGGACGGAACGAACACCTGGATCGTCGGCGCGGAGCCCTCGATCGTGATCGACCCCGGTCCGGAGATCGGGTCGCATCTGGACGAGGTAGCGAGCGCCGCCGACCGGGTCGCCGCCGTGCTCGTCACGCACGACCATGAGGACCACGCTCCGGGGGCGCCCGCGTTCGCCGCCCTCGTGAGTGCGCCGCTCTATGCCTTCCGACTGGCCGGCGCGGAGCACCTCCGCGACGGACAGCGGTTCGTCGGTGGCGACGGCTTGGAGGTGGTCGCGGAATACACGCCCGGTCATTCGTCCGACCACGTGGCGTTCTTCGTCCCGTCGGAGCGAGCGCTCTTCACCGGGGACGCCGTCGTGGGTCGCGGCAGCAGCTTCATCGATCCGCCGGACGGCGACCTGGCGCATTACCTGCGATCGTTGGGACGGATGCAGGAGCTGCACCCGCGAACGATCTACCCCGGGCACGGACCGGTGGTGTTCGATGCCGGCGCGAAGCTCTCGGAGTACATCGAGCATCGGGAAGACCGCGAGCGGCAGGTGCTCGAACTGCTGAGCGAAGGGAAGCGGACGATCGCGGACATCGTCGCGACCATCTACGCCGACTACCCACCCGAGGTGCACGTGCTCGCGGGACGGTCCGTCCTTGCCCACCTGCTCAAGCTGGAACACGAGGGACGCGCGGAACGCAAGGGGAAAGGGGACGACGCGATCTGGTCGGCGAGCGAGCCTCGCGTGTGCGCGCGATGCGGCCGTCCGGTCAAGGGTCGCGCGCGTCTCTGCGGTCCGTGCAGCCTGGCCGCGTTGCAGGACACCGCAGACTCCGGTCAGGGCGCCTAAAGCTCACTGCTCGACGCGATGGAGCGCATGCGCACGGGTCCGGACCACGTACCGACCGCGCGCGGCGACCCGGATCGAACCGTCCGCAACCAACCCGCGGACGGCGCGATTGGCCGATTCGCGCGTGGTGCCGGCGAGCGCTGCCACCTCGTCCTGCGTGAGCGGAAGCAGGATCAGGCGCCCGCCTTCGACCGGCCGTCCGAAGCGCTCAGCGAGATCTTCCAGTCGACGGGCGACACGCGAACGGACGCTGAG
Organism: Actinomycetota bacterium; assembly: GCA_050692375.1. Taxonomy (GTDB): domain Bacteria; phylum Actinomycetota; class UBA4738; order UBA4738; family HRBIN12; genus JBBQVZ01. The sequence goes on along the minus strand of JBOGVK010000177.1, from coordinate 36,790 downwards.
CCAGGCGAGATCGGCGCCGAGGGCCGCGGCGCGGTGAGCGCGGGTCGTGAGGAGGTCGGCCGCGGCCTGGTGGGACACGGGTGTGAGACGGCTGGGACGGAGCGCGCGCACGGTGACCGGTGAGCTCACGCCCGGGAGCTCACCCGCCGCCTCGCCCGGCCCCAACACGTCGAGCACCAGTTCGCGCCCGGTGTCGGAGATGGCACCCACGCGGAGCGCTCCGGATTCGACGAGCCAGAGACCATCGCCGGGCACGCCCTGGCGGATCAGCGTCCCACGCTGGCGCAGGACCAAGGTGAGGGGGAGTGGTTGCGGGCCGCGATGCATGCGAGCCGACACGCGCACTCCTTCCGCCGTGCGTCGCAGACGCTACCCGAGACCACCGACATGCCGTGTTCGGAGTAGGCTTGCGCCCGTGGCGACCACCAAGCAGCTCATGACCGTCCTCGACGCGGTGCCGCTCTTCGAGGGTCTGTCGAAGAAGCAGTTGAAGAAGGTGGCCGACCTGGCCGAGGTCGCCGCCTACATGGCGGGTGCGTCGATCGTCGAGCAAGGAGTCATCGGCGACACGTTCCACGTCATCCTCACCGGCCAAGCGAAGGTCGTCGCGAACGGGCGCACGGTGAACCATCTTCTGCCCGGCGATCACTTCGGCGAGATCTCGCTCCTGGATGGCCAGCCGCGCACGGCCTCCGTCATCTCCGAGACCCAGATGACGCTCGTGCTCATCACGCACAAGCAGTTCTTCGCGATGCTGGCGAAGGATCCCGAAGTGTCGATCTGCCTGCTGGAAGGCCTGGCGCGCGCCGTGCGCCGGATAGATCGCTCGCTCGCCGGGTAGCCTCTCGGCGTGAAGGTCGAGCTCCACCGCCCCGACGAACCCGATGCCGTCGTCGCCACGATCGCGTGGACCGACGGGCGACCGGTCGTCGACACAGACGATGAGACACTCCGCGCATCCCTGGAGGAGGTGTTTCGCCGCACGCCGGTCGTGATCGACGACGCCTCCTATCGCCGGCAAGGGACGGCCGGCGCAGTGCTGATCCAACCCGGTGACCTCGAGTGGTTCCGCGCGGTCGTGCAAGCCCGTATCCCCGCTGAGGCAGGACTCGTTGGGCGTTTCGTCCCCGGGATCACTCAGGGTGGATTCGATCCCGCCGCGGGTTATCGAACGTTCGAAGACCAGATCGAACGTCTCACGTCGTAGCCAGAGCGGCCTCCAACCACGCCTTACCTTCCTCGCAGAACGTCCGGAAGTCGCAGTAGGTGCAATGCGGGCCGGGGGTCGGTTCGAACGCTCCCGCCTCGATCGATCGCAGCGCCTCGGTGACGCGCGTCCGAACCACGTCGGGATCCTCCATCCGGTGGGAGACCTCGTCGCCGCTCGCCAGGTACAGGTAGGTGAGCGAGATGTCGGCTGGGTCCTTGCCCCAGATCTCGACGCACGCCAACCCATACAGGTCCAGCTGCAACGCTGCGATCGGATCGTCGTCGGCCGGCCGCTTTCCGGTCTTCCAGTCCACGACCTCCCACGCGCCGTCGGGCTCGCCGTAGACGGCGTCGATCCGTCCGCCCACCGTGAACCCTTCCAAGCGAAGGAGGAACGGCCGTTCGGCGTGCAGCGGCGTGGCGTCCGCGAACCGGCTGCCCAGGAACGCCTCTCGCAGCCGTTCGACCTTGCCGGGCTCGCCGGCAAGCTCCTCGCTCGTGAGGTCCGGAGCTTCGTCGACCTCGAGCAATACGGCCTGACCGCTCGCACGCCGCTCGATCCAGCGGTGGACCTCGGTCCCGATCCGCGCGGCCGGACCGCTGAACCGTGGGAGCGGCCGCACGGCCGTCCAGTAGAAGCGCTTCGGACAGCGCGCGTAGTCGATCACGCCGCCGACCGATACCGTCCGCCGCGCGATCGGCCCACCCGCGCCGGCCACGCCGTCCGCGCCCTCCCGTTCCAACAGGAACCCGGCGTAGTGCCGGCGCTCGGCCGCCAGCTCTTCGAACAGCTCGCGCTCCTCCGGTTCGAGATGCTCGAGCAACGTCGGCTGCACGCCCCCGGCGTCCTTCGCCGCCACGGCGCTCGCCCGCCAGCCGTCGGGGAACACGCGGTCGGCGTCGTCGGGCCTCGCGCGCTCCGGCCAATCCCGCACGAACCGCTCGCGATACCCGAGGAGGGGATTCGTCTCCTCGTCGATGTCGGCGCCGGGATCGAACGTGCCGTGCCGGATCTCCTGCACCCACCCCGCCAGCTCGCGGAGGAACAATCCGCCCTCCTTGGCCCTGATGTTCTCGCCGTACCAGTGGGCGCCGGTGCAGAAGAGCCGGCGGCGCGCGCGTGTCAGGGCCACGTACGCCGTTCGCCGCTCCTCGTATTCCTCCTGCGCCTGCAGGTCCTGCTTGAAATGCGAGAGCACCCCATCGAACTTCGGCAGGATCTGCGCATCCCCGCGCAGCTCGAAGTCCATGGATTTCCCTCGCTCCGCCGGGTTGTGCTGGATGCGATTGCTCGGCAACAGGCCCTTCGCCATGCCCGGAACGAACACGTTGTCGAACTCCAACCCTTTCGCCGCGTGGATCGTCATGACCTTCACCGAGTCCTCGCCCGAGGGCTGCACCGGTGACCACTCCTGCTTGTCCAGGCGATCGACCGTGTCCACGTAATCCAGGAAGGCGCGAAGCGTCAGCTCACCTTCGACCGGCTCGAACGCGTGAACCTGATCCATGAACGCGGCCAGGTTGCGCTTGGCAGCTGCCGCCAGGATCGGATCGATGTGCGCGTCGAGCTCCGACAGGATCCCCGTGCGCCGCACGACCTCGCCGAGGAACTCCCCGACGGGCTTGCGCGCCTGGATCCGCAGCTCGACGAGCTCGCCGCGGAACTCCTCCAAGCGCGCGCGCGCGTCCTCAGACAAACCCTCCACTTCGTCCAGATGCTCCAACGCCTCGGCGAACAGGAACGGCGTCGCCTCACCCTCCTCCTCGTCCTCCAGGCGGAGCGCGTAACTCTTGGTCTTCGCGAGTGCTGCGACGCGGGCCAGATCCTTGAAGCCCACGCGGTATCGAGGGCCCAGCAGGATCCGTCCCAGCGCGACGCTCGCGAGCGGGTCGCTCACCGCGCGCGCGTATGCCAACACCTCCACGATCTCGGGCAACCGCATCAGCCCCGCGAGCCCCAGGATCTCGACGGGGATCTCGCGTTCGGCGAACGCCTGCTGCAGGGAGAAGAACAGCCGGCTCGACCGGCAGAGCACGGCCACGTCCGACCATCGCGCGCCACTATCGTGCAGCTCGGCGATGCGCTCGGCGATCCATTCCGCCTCTTTCCACTCGTCGGAGATGCGCGCCACGTGCACCTCGCCCGTGCCGTTCTCGTTCCAGGGCACGAGCCGCTTGTCGGGGTCGGGCCGCTGCACCTCCGGCAGCTTGGAGATGATCACGTCGGCGGCCTCCAGGATCCACGCGCCCGAGCGGAAGTTCGTGTAGAGGGGCAGTTGCACGGAAGGCGAACCGTCGGCTCGCGGGAACTGTCGGGGGAAGTCCAACAGGTTGAACAGGCTGGCCCCGCGCCACGCGTAGATGTTCTGATCGGGGTCGCCGACGGCGGTGACGGGATGCCCGCCTCCGAACACGCCCGCGATCAGCCTGGCTTGGGCGACGTCGGTGTCCTGGTACTCGTCCAACAGCACCGCGCCGAACCGTTGGCGGTACTCCACCGACACCTCCGGGTGCTCCTCGACCACCTTCAATGCCAGCGAGATCTGGTCGCCGAAGTCGATCACGCCCAGATCGCGCTTCAGGTGACGGAAGATCGCGGCGCCTTTCGCCAGCTCGATGCGTTCCAACGCTGCTTGATATGCCTTGTCCGAGCGGTGCTCCTTCAGCGCCTCCAAGCGTTCCTCGTTGAACGCGACGATCTCCTCGGGGGTGCGGCGATGGTTCGACGCCTGATCGTCGAGGATGAGGATGTTGTCGATCACACCTTCCTGGCGCTCGGTGACGACGTGTTCGAACGTCATCAGATCCATGACCCGCGCGCAGAGCTCCGTGCGTTGCGCGGGCGAGAGCACGCGCTGGTCGGGCTCGATACCGGCGAGCATGCCGTAGCGATCGAGCAGCTGCGCCGCGAACCCGTGATAGTTGGTGATCTCGGGCTCCTCGCCTTCGGCGAGGGACAGGTCGGCGAGGGCCCGGCGGACGCGATGTTGCAGGTTCTCGGTCGCCTTGTTCGTGAACGTCAGGCACAAGACGTTGCCGGGCAACACGCCTGGGTGATCGTCCTCCAGGCGCCCGGTCGCGACGAGCGCCAGGTACACGACGCGCGCGGCCATCACCGAGGTCTTGCCCGAACCGGCTCCGGCCACCAATACGTACGGCTCGAGCGGCCACGAGATGGCCGTCCATTGTTCCTCGGTCGGCGCGCGCCCGCCCATGACGGTGACGATCTCCGGTGGATAGGTGCGGACGCTCATGATGACTCCACCGGGAACAGCGGCGCGCCTTGGGGATACAGCGAGCAGAGCGTCTTGAAGTCGCAGAAGAAGCAGTCCGCCTGTGATCGAGGCCGGTACCGCTCGACCTCTTCCGATCGCTTCAGCTCGACGAGCAACGCGGAGAGGCGTTCGCGCATACGCTCTTGATACTCGGCCTCCCGCTCGCCGGTCCCCAGCTCCCATTCGCGCATCTCGATGTCGCCGGTCTTGTAGTGGCCCTTCAGGTACGCGAGCTCGACGCCCGTGATCGGCCCGACCTCCTGCAGATCCGGCGCCTCCAACGCGGCCAGGTAGTAGATGCCCAGCTGCAGGCTCTCGTTCGCGCGCGGCGCGGCGTACGTGCCGCCGGTCTTGTAGTCGGTGATGCGTGTGCCGAACCCCAACGGGTCCGGTCCGATGCGGTCGATATAGCCGTTGATCGTCGCCCCGTCGTACTCGAACTCGAACCCACGCTCGGTGCCGACCGCCGGATGCTCGCCGAACCGACCGAACCAGTTCGGCAGCATGCGGTCCTTCACCAGGCGCAGCCACGCTTCCGACACCGCCGTCGACGGGAACTCCTGCGGGCGCCACCGGAGGTCGACCTCGGCGACCAGGTCGGGGAGCGCGCGCCCGATGTCGCCCTTCTCGCAGTCCTCGATGATCTTGTGGACCGTCTTGCCCACCCACGCCTGATAGCCGACGAGTCCACCGAGCCCCAGCTCCGCGGACAGCACGTATTGCAGCTCGCAATTCTCGAGCGTCGAGAGCTTCGAATACGAGACGCGGATGCTCTGGTGCAGCGGAGCGCCCGTGTCGGTCCACTCGCGTTGGAACCACCAGCGCCGCGGATCGACGCCGAGCGCGACCAGACCTTCTAGCGCGGCGAGGCGGCGCGCGGCCGGCGCGTCGAGATCGGCGAGCGTTCGCCGCCAGGTGGCCGTCGCCTCGCGCACCGACACCGGCTCGTCGAACGGCCCTTCGGGGATCGGGGTCCATGCGACGCCGAGCTCGTTCACGAAGCGCGACGACGATACCGATCCGTCGGCGTGTGTCTCGCTCGCCGAGAGCACGACCCGAGCCCGCGCACGTCCGATCATCATCCGGAACAACCGGCGCTCGTCTTCCAAGCGGGCGCGGTTGCGTTCGGATCGCGAGATCGGCCGTTCCAGCGCAGCCAGGTCGAACATGGGCTCGGGACGCGACAGGCTCGGGAAGTTCCCCTCTACCGCGCCGGCGACGACCACCGTGTCCAGCTCGACCCCGACCGCTCCGTGCGCGGTCAGCACGCGGACCGCATCGAACGCCGAAGGGTCCGATGAGCGGTAGCCGGGACCGTGCTCGCCGGCATCGAGCGCCTGAAGGAACGCCTGCGTCGACGTGTCGCCCGAAGCGCCCGCTTCTGCCACCACGCTCGAGAGGCCGACGACCACGTCGATCTCTCGGCGCGCGCCTGCGGAGCGACCAGCGTCGCCGACCAACCGCGACGAATACGGGAGCTCTTGCCACAGGACGCGGAACGCGTCCAGGACCGACCGGTCGGCGACCTTCGCCGCATGCGTTAGCACCTCGCGGACGGCCTCGACCTCGCGTGCCTCGGGCTGCGTCAGCCCATCCGTGTGTTCGAGCGCCGTTCCGACCGTGCCGTCGTTCGCCTGGGCCGCACGCATCAATCCGCGAGCCGAGGCGGGCGACAGCCGGACCAGGTCTGACGTGAGGACCGACTCGATCAGCTGCTCCCGGGCTTTCGTGTCGGCCGTGAGCCAGCGCAGCGCCAGCACGTACGGGAACGTCGCGGGCTCGGCGGTGAGCGCCATACCGCTTTCGGGAAGCGTGCGCGGCACGCCGGAATCGTCCAGCGCCCGCAGCAACGAGCCGACGTGGGAGCCCTGCCGGCGCACCACGACCGCCAGCTCGCTCCACCCGACGCCTTCCTCTATATGGAGTCGGCGCAGCTCGCGCGCGATCGCCGCGTGCTCCTCCGACGTGTGCGGCGCGGCCCATGCCTCGATCGCGACGGACGCCTCGGCACGGTGAGGCGTCTGCAGCTCGACGGGCGTCGCACCCAGGAAGCGCTCGGTGAACCGGCGGATCGGCACGTCGGTCGTCCCCTGGAACGAGAACACGTGCGCATCGGGGTCGCCGGCGACCACGAGCGAAGGCGCGGCGAGGCCTTCCATGATCGCTTCGGCCGCGAGTGTGGAGTCCTGGTGATCATCGACCAACAGGTGGTGAAGCAGCGGCTCGCCGTCGGCCGCCACGGTGGCCGCGCGTTGCAACAGGGCGGCGAAGTCGACGACGTTCTTGTCGTCGATCACGTGCAGATACTCGCGATAGAAGCGAGCGAGCTCGTCCCACCCACCGAGCCCGGCCTTCTCCGCCCGCTCCTGGATGTCCTCCGGCGTGAGGAGCGCCTCCTGCGCCCGCGAGAGGAACTGCCGAACCTGATCGGCGAACGCGCGCATGCCGAGCATGTGGCCGTACGCGGGCCACGTCCCCGGGTCCTGCTCGCTCAACAGTTCCTGGACCAGCGCGAACTGCTCGCCGGCGGGCAGCAGGTCGGGCGGCTCCGGGTAGTCGAGCCGGCGGAACCGCGTGTTCAGCACGTGGCGCGCCAGCCCGTGGATCGTCACCACGCGGAGCTCGGGGAGCGAGCCCTGGAATCGCGCGAGTAATGCCTCACGCGCCTCGGCGTGCGCGCGACGCGAACCGACCACCAGGGCCACCCGCTCGGGGTCCGCGCCGCCCTCGAGCAAACGCGCGAATCGTTCGCGCAGGACCGCGGTCTTGCCGGTCCCGGGTCCGCCGGTGACGAGCATCGCGCCGGCCCCGTGCGCCAGGACCCGTTCCTGTTCGGCATCGGGAACGAGGGGGGACGTCATCAGTCCCGGATGCTACTGCGAGATACCGACAGCTCCGCTACAGGTCCGGGCGAGGTGGCAGACCAGCGAACCCGGTCGGAGCCGATCGACCCTGGATGACCCGGCGGTACCAATGCTCGACATCTCGCGGGCCGAGCGCGCCCACCAACACGCCGTCCTTCAACACCAGCCCGTCCTCGCCGCTCAGCCACTCGAACGCGTCGTCCAACGTTTCGTCGGGGTCGATCACGATGGTCTGGTTCAGTGGGATCAGCGCGTCGCGGACCGGGCGCATCGGATCGCGCGCGCCCACACGCCGGGCACTCTCCATCGATACCGTGCCGATCACGTGACCCTCGTCGGTGACGGGGAACCGTTGGTTCGTGCCCCGCAGCGAGTGGTCCAGCGCCTCTGCCAAGCTCATGGTGGCGGGCAACGCCGTCGGGGGAGGACGCATCGCGTCGGCGACGCGACCTTTCACCATCTGGTCCCGCAACGCGATCCGCTGCTCCATGCTGCGCCCGGTCGTGATCAGGATCATGGCGATGTATCCCATGAAGATCCCCTCGCCGATGTTCTGGTTCGAGATGAACCAGAACGCCGCCGCACCGAACGCCACACCGACCGCGATACCGCAGAATCCCGCTGCGCGCAGCGCCGTCCGGCGGTTCTTGGTGATGCCCCACACCGTGGCGAGCAACATCCGTCCCCCGTCGAGCGGGAACCCCGGCAGTGCGTTCAAGCCCGCGATGATCAACGAGAAGCGTGCGAGGAAGCCGATCAGCTCCGAGGTGACGCCCGACGTGGCGCCCGCGATCGCCCAGAACACGCCGGCGAGGACCAGCGTCGTCGCGGGTCCGACGAAGGCCACCAGGAACTCCCCGAGCGGACCGCGTGCGTCTGCGCGCGTCTCCGTCGCTCCACCCCAGAAGACCAGCGTGATCCCTCGGACGGGGAGATCGAGAGAGCGGGCCATCACCGCGTGCGCGGCCTCGTGCGCCAGGATGCTGCTGAAGAACAGCACCGCCGCGAAGATCGCCAGCAGGATCGCCTCGACCGAGCCCGCCATCACGCGACCGCTCGCGGTCAGGTAGTCGTAGACGCTCCACACGTACAGGGCCGCGATCCATACCCACGACGTGCTGACGTACAGCGGGATCCCACGAACGGTGGCGACCTTCCAGCGGTGCCCGATCAACATCCTTCGAGCCTACCGACGTTTGCGCTCAGAGCGCCCCGGGGGATAGGGTCGCTGCGCACCCCGGGGCAACCAGCAGAGGGCGTCGACGAAAGGGGTTTCGGGATGAGCTTCTCGGTCGAAGGTGACTACTTCGAGACCTGCACGTGCGATGTGAGCTGTCCGTGCATCTGGCTGAAGCCGGCGGACAAAGAGGCCTGCGACGTCATGCTCGCATGGCACGTCACCAAGGGCGAGAAGGACGGTGTCGACCTCTCCGGTCTGAACGCCGTCCTGGCGGTCCACTCGCCGAAGCAGATGACCGACGGCGGCTGGAAGCTGGCCCTGTATCTCGACGACCGCGCAACCCCCGAGCAGTCCGAGGCGATGGGCTCGGTCTTCTCCGGCGGCGCCGGCGGCCACCTCGCCGCGCTCGGCCCGTTGATCGGCGAAGTCGCCGGCGTGGCGCCCGCCGCGATCACGTTCGACCGTTCGAACGGTTCGTTGCGAGCAGAGGTCGCGGGCGTCCTCACGATGTCGGCCGAGGAACTGAAGGGCATGGACGGCGCGTCGGCTCCGGTCATCGTGAACCCGCTGTTCGGCGCGATCACGCAGCCCGCAACGCAAGCCAAGAACGGCACCACGAGCTACCACGGCCACTGGGATGTCGAGTACTCGGGCACGAACAGCTTCGTGACCGACTTCAAGTACGAGGGCTGACACGGACGCGGCCAAGGCGCCGTCACTCGGCGTTCCGCTGAAGCAACTCCTGCCATGGTGGCTCGCGCTCTGTGCGCTGGCCGCGCTCGCGTGGATCGTCACGGTCGACCAGGCGAAGGGGATGGGCATCGGCCCGGGAACCATGGGCCTCACGTTCCTCGCGTTCTTGGCGCTCTGGGTAGTGATGATGGCGGCCATGATGCTTCCCTCCGTCGCACCGATGGTGATCGTCTGGGTGCGGTCCGTCTCCGTTCGCGCGACCGCGTGGCAGCGGGTCAACGGCGTCGCGCAGTTCCTGGGCGGCTACCTGATCGTCTGGGCGGCCTTCGGGCTGCTCGCCTACGTCGCGTTCCTCGGTTCGGGGCATCTGGTCGACGCGTCGCCCGATGCCGCGAAGTGGGTCGGCGCGGCGATCTTCGCCGTCGCGGGCATCTACCAGCTCACACCGCTGAAGGAAGCGTGCCTCCGCCACTGTCGAACACCGGTCGGATCGCTGTTCCATTACGCCAGCTTCCGAGGTCCGGCGCGCGACCTCCGCGTCGGGATCCACCATGGCGCCTACTGCGTGGCGTGTTGCTGGGGGCTGATGATCGTGCTGATCGCCGTCGGCGCCATGAACATCGCGGTGATGGCGGGGCTCGCCGTCGTCATCTTGATCGAGAAGGTGTGGAAGCATGGGCATGCGTTCTCGATGGTGGTCGGAGGAGCGCTGATCCTCGCGGCTGTCCTGGCTCCGTGGAACACGTGGCTGTTGCCCGGCCTCCACATGGCGAGCACCGCGCCGATGATGTGAATCGGTTTCATCCGAACGTCGACGTGTGCCCGTCTCAGGCCACGGTGACGACGACCTTGCCGCGCGCGTGCCCCTGCTCCACATGACGCAGGCCCTCGGCCGTCTCGGTCAATGGGTAGGTCCGGTCGACGATCGGCGTCACCTTCCCGTCATCGATGAGTCCGGTCACGTCGAGCAACTGCTGCCGATCCTGCTTCGACGGGAGGGGACGCAACCGTTGCGAGACGAACAGGTTGACGACGACCGCCTTCAGCAGGCCGGTGATGGGCCCGAACACGTGGCCGGGCGAACCGCCACCGTTGAGCACGAGGATCCCCCTCGGGGTGAGCACGCCTCGTAACCGTGTGAGGGGGAGACCGCTCACGTTGTCGAGGATCACGTCGTATCGGATCTGCCCGTCGGTGAAGTCCTCTACCGTGTAGTCGATGACGTGCGCGGCGCCGATCGAGCGCACCAGCTCGACGTTGCCCGTGCTGCACACGCCCGTCACTTCGGCGCCGAGCGCCGCCGCGATCTGTACCGCGAAGGTTCCCACCCCGCCACCCGCCCCGTTGACGAGCACCCGCTGACCGGCCTTCACCTCGCCCACGTCCCGGATCCCGCGCAGAGCGGTCGTCGCCGCGATGGGGATCGCGGCCGCCTGCTCGAAGGTCAGGCTCGCCGGCTTCGGCACCACCTTGTCTTCCGCGGCGCACGCGTACTCTGCGAAGGCGCCGCGGAAGCGGCCGAGCACCTCGTCGCTGGGCCGCAGTTCTCGCACGTTCGCGCCGACCGCGTCCACCACACCAGCCCCATCGACCCCGGCCACGCGGGCCTTCGGCTTGGTCAGTCCCACCCCCATGAGCCGCGCGACGTACGGGTCACCTCGCAGGATGTGCCAGTCATACGGGTTGAGCGCGGCGGCGTGCACCCGGACCAGCACGTCGTCGTCGCCGACCTCGGGCAGGTCGATATCCATGAGCCGCAGGATATCCGGCGGCCCGAACCGCTCCTGCACGATCGCCTTCATCGGATCGCCTCTTGCGTCGGACCCGAGGGTTCGGTGGAAGGCACCTCAGGGCTGCTACCGGTCATGCGTGGAGCCTCTTGAAGCCCTCGTAGACCATCCAGGCGGGCCAGAAGATGCCCTGGAAGAACGCGAGGATGAAATGCCAGAAATTGTGGGCTTGCTGGAAGAAGTACACCCACGCGCCGAAGATGCCCAGGCCATAGATCGCGCCGCTACTTGCGGCCGCGCCCGCGCCTTTGCTGTCCTTGCTCATCGTCACCACCCTTCGTCGATATCGCTTCCATCATGATGTTGCACCGGCCCCAGAGAAGCCATCGGGGCGCGGCCCGTCAGGAGTCGGCCAAGGCCGAGGCGATGTCGTCCGCCCAGGCATCGATCGCGTCCCCGTCCCTGAAGTCGCCGTCCGGCGACGTGGCGGCCATCGCCAATCGCTCCCCGAAGGGGAGCTTGCTCCGATCGATCGGGACGTGTTGGTCTCTTCGACGGTGAGGGACCTCACGGCGGCTTCAGACCTCACCTTCGAGGACGGAGGTGAGCAGAAATGAAAGGCGTTCCCGACAGTTGGCACCAGTACGGCGTGGGGAAGGACGCCTCTTCGCTCAGGTGACCTCGGTCCTTCAGGCGCCGGCCGGCATCGTCTCCGAGTCGAACAGCTCTTGCACCGGTGGGATGGGCTGGTTGAAGTCGATCTGGGGCGGGAAGAGGGTGGCCAGCTGTCCCTTGAACCACACGTCGAACGGCGCGTCCGACGCCGCGAAGCTCCGATTGCTCCCGGCGGGGTCGGCGCCTTCGAGGTAGACACAGATGATCGATCCGTGAGGCGTCGCCTGCAACGTGACGACCTCGACCGTCTCGTCGAACGCCCGGCGCGACGCCGACATCTCGTCGCGGCGGGTTTCGAACGCCTCGCGCGCGAACGCGCGGCCGGCATCTTCGACCCCTGGCATCAGCGGCGCGCAGAAGGCGAGGCCGCGGCCTCGAGCAGTGGCATCGGGATCGGTCCAGACTCCGACGGTTTCGGGCGGAGGTCCAGCGGTAGGCGCGGTCACGTCGATGCCGTGAACCTCGTTCACCAATCGAACGAAGTCCTGGTCGATCGAGAGCTCGGAGGCGGCTCCCTTCCCCATCGCCTCGGCCGCCGAGCCCTCGGTCTCGAGGTAGACGACGACGAAGTCCCCCATCGGGGTCGGTTGGTGGTACGCGCGTTCCAGGGAGACGCCGGTGCGACGCCTCGACTCCCGGTACTCCTCCGGTCGCGAACGGAACATCGCCGATACCGAGTCGACCTGCTCTGCGGTTGCTCCCGGCTTGACGGGAAACGCCATGACCGTCCGCTCCATACCGATCCTCCTTCAGGGACAGACCTCTCGGAGAGAGGATATCGGTGGTTGGCGATAAGCGAGTGGGTCTCGCTCCGCTACTAGCTCGTCAGGACGCGGGTCTGATCTCCACGACCCGGCCCGTCTGCATGCCGAAGTCCAAGACATCGATGACCGGCGGTTCCACCCCCAGGGCCGTGAGCGCGGTGCAGATCTGGCTCCGGTGGTCGGTCCCGTGGTGCAGAACCTGCGCGAGCTGGATGCCCATCGCGATGTGCCTCTCGTACCCGTCGTTCTCATCGACCTCGTCGAGAACGGCATCCGGATCGAGGTCCTGTGCCAGGAGCCGCGACCAAGCGGGGCCGTGGCTCTCCATCGCGGCCCGCAGCTTCGGGAGGTGCATGTCGTCCTCGTCGATGAGGGAGGCGCGGTCACCGGTCGCGACGAACAGGTCCCAGGCGTCACTCCTGATGCAGTGGCGCAGCGTGTCGATGATCGAGCCATAGGTCCCCGGGACGGCGGTCTCCAGCTGCTGCGGGCTGAGCACGAGGCACGTATCGACCAACCGCAGCGTTGCCCACACGTGATGTGCGAACGCGTCCTCCATGAAAGACCTGCTCACGCGGTCACTGTAGCAAGCCCCTGTTGCACGCCGAACCGAGGGAAGAGCAGGCTCCGGTGTAATGGCGCGCGCCGCCGTCGTGACCGTCATGCGGCCGTTCAAGCTTCTCGCTTGCTCCGGTCGACACTCCTTGAAGACGCTTCATCGGAGAGGTTGGCTGACACCATGACATCCAACATCGCGCGCGTGTCCCCGATCGCGATGCTGGCGCTCGTCGCGGCGTCATCCGTCGGAGTGACGGTGGCACCGGTGGCCGCGCAGGCCAGACCGATGTGCCTCGGCAAACCCGCGACGATCGTTGGCGACGGCTTCATCGACACGATCCACGGCACGTCCGGGCCCGACGTGATCGTCGGTCTCGGGAGCCAGGACCTCATCTTCGGTGAGGGCGGTGACGACCGGATCTGCGGCGGAAGCGAAGGCGATCAGATCTACGGTGGTCCCGGGAACGATCTCATCGACGGCGGGCCCGATAGCGACGTGATCAATGGCGACCAGGGCGACGACATCGTCTACGGCCGCTCGGGATCCGACCATATCGACGGCGGCGTCGGTCGGGACTCTCTCTTCAGCGGCCCAGGGCTTCCGGGGTCGGGCGGTGGCGACGTTTCGGTCGGCGGACCCGGCGACGACCGGCTGGTCGGTGGCCCGGATGCCGACACGCTTTCGGGGGGCGCGGGGGACGACCGCCTGATCGGCGGCGACGGCCCGGACGCCATTTCGGGCGGGTCGGGCACCGACGCGATGGACGGCGGGGCCGGGAAGGACGCCATCTACGGCAACGCGATCTATGACACCTCCAACGATGGAGGAGATCTCGTGCACGGCAACGACGGTGCCGACACGATCTTCGGCGACGTTGGCAACGACCATCTCTTCGGCGACGCGGGCGACGACCACATCTACGGCGACTTCGAGCTTCCTTCGGCCGATGATGGCGATGACCAGCTTGACGGCGGTCCAGGCACCGACGACCTCATCGGCGGCGACGGCGCCGACACGTGCACGACCGGAGAGACCGTCTCGAGCTGTGAAGCCTGAGGTACGTCTCCGACATGCTCATCTCGTGACGGCGGGATCGGAACGATCTCGTCCGAAGAACGAGCTCTCGATCACCCAGAACAACGCGAAGAGCAGAAACACGATCGCGCCGACCGTGGGAGTGATGGCCGCGACGATCGTCGCAGCGACGTACATCCACGGACCAAGGACGAAGGTCTTCGAGATGCCTCGCACGGTCCGCTGGTCGGCATCGTTGCGCAGCAACCGACCTCCTCGCGCCGCGTAGAACCAGATGGCGTTGAACATCACGGCGGTGAGCGTGAGGGTGATCCCATAGATGACCGTCGCAGAACGCGCGCCGTCTTTCCCGATGAACTCGGCTACCAACCTCGTCGGAAACGGGATGAAGGCCACGACCATGAGGAAGCCCACCGTCAGCATCAAGAACGTGCGGTCCGCTCGGCCGACCTGGTCCATGATCGTGTGGTGGTTCGCCCAGATGATCCCGATGGTGAGGAAGCTGACGACGTAGGCCACATACGACGGCCAAGCCGCGAGGAGCGTGTGCCGCAGGTTCGCACCGACGGGAGAACCGACGCTCGTGTCGACGCTGAGGATCAGTAGTGTCGCGGCGATCGCGAACACGCCGTCCGCAAACGTTTCCAGCCGGCTCGTTTCCACGCTGCCTCCGAGGCTACCCCGTAGATTCCGATTCCTCGCGGAGCGCGCCGAGGATCTCGAGCTCGGCCAAGTCCCGTGGTCGTCCCGCCGCTCGTTTTATCCGGATCAGATCGTCGATCGAAGCCATTGCGACGACGAGGCCTTCGAGGTCGATATCGACCGCGTCCTTCACGAGATCGTCGTAGCCGAGTGTGCCGGCGGGGATCCCGAGACAATCGAGATCACCGAGGTCGGTGATGAACGTAAAGTGGTCACCGGGCGCGAGGGCCTTCGCGTCCAGAGAGAACGAGACGTCGTTGTCGGCACCTCGGAGCCGCGCATGGATCGAGCCGAGCGCGGTCGCGAGCTGCTCGAGGTTCTCCGGGCTCCGCTCGTAGCAGACGTCGAGATCCTGGGTGACGGACGGCGAGCCGTGGGTCGCCTCAGCGACCCCGCCGATGACGATGAACCGGACCCCGTGGTCGGCGAGCACTCGCAGCGAGGCGAGGGGTTCGAATGCGGGCACGAGACGCGCTTCCGGGCGCGCCCCTGGAGTCGCTGTATGGCGGCTGCCGCAGTCGTGAGGTCCTGGAGCCGTTGCCGCGCGCTATCAGGGAAGTAGATCCAGGTGCAGGAGATCGCCGAGCTCGGCAGCGTTCCTGACGGCGAAGTCGCGGTAGCAGTTGTTCATGAGGATGTGTGTCTCGCGGGTCTCAGACGCGAGTTGCTGGATCCGTGGGACCCACTCCTGCAGTTCTTCCTTCTTGTAGTCGTAGCGGAACCGAACAGAGGCGGTCTCGCTCTTCGCACTCCACGCCTCGGGATCGCGTCCGTGGAAGCGCACCATCGCCAGATCGTCGGCCGTCGCTGCGGCAAGAGGCGGCACGCTCGAGACGAACCCCTGCGGCATGTCCACGCAGACGAACGGCAGCCGTCGCTCCTCCAAGAAGGAAAGAGTCTCCTCGCGGTTGCGTTCGCTCATCCATGACTCGTGCCGGAACTCGACGGCCACGCGGTAGTCGGGCAGGCGCGCCGCGCACTCCTCGATATACGCCTTGTTTTTCTTCGCGATCACGAACCATTGCGGGAACTGGAACAGCACGGCGCCGAGCTTGCCGGCCGAGTGCAACGGCATGAGCGCGTCGCGGAACCGCTGCCATACCTCGTCGACGGCCTCGTCCGGCAGCTTGTCGCGATACACGTTCCGCTTCTCGAGCATCTCGGGTGGCAGCGACGCCTTGATGTCGGCGTAGAGCGACTCGACCTTCGTCGGGTGGTTGGTCAGCAACGAGTACGCCTTGATGTTGAACGTGAACGCCGCCGGCGTGCGCTCGATCCACAGCACCGAGTTCTTCTCCGACGGCGGGTAGTAGTAGGTCGAGTCGACCTCGACCAGCGGGAACCGCGACGCGTAGAACTTCAGCCGCGCCTCGGCGCTTGAGGTCCCCGGCGGGTAGAAGTTCCCGTCCTTCACGAGCGTGGGGTCGGTCCACGACGACGTGCCGATGAGGACGGTGCCGCTCACGGCTTCTTGCGGAGAACCTTGTCCCTCGCGGCGCTCGCCTTCTCCTTGGCGATCCTCAGCAGACGCTGCGCCCAGACGTATTCGGTCGCGAGGATCCCGAGACCCACGAAGATGAGCGCCCAGCCGGGCAGGACGGGAAGGACCAACCCCGCGATCCCGATCAGGAGGACGATCACGCCCGCGATCGTCACGAAGATCCGCTTGCTGTTGTGAGCGATGAACAGCAGGACGGCCTTGATCGGCACGACCGCCGGATGGTCGTGCCATCGACGCGAGATCTCCGGCTCGATCGCGGCGATCTCGGCGACGATCTCGCTTGCGTCGCGCTCCTCGGGGTCGTCGCCCCAGACGTCGTGGCGGTGCGGATGCTCGCTCATGACCCGGCTACTCTGCCACGTTCGCCCGATGGACGTCGGCCCACGGACCGCGCAGCGACGCCGCCACCGAGGCCCCGATCGTCGTGGCGATCACGGCCAGGCTCGCCCAGATCGGAGGCTCGAACACGTCGGAGACCAGCATCTTCACGCCCACGAAGACGAGCACGGCGGCCAAGCCGATCTTCAGGTGTCGGAACCGGTCCATCATGCCCGCCAGCAGGAAGTAGAGCGCTCGCAGTCCCAAGAGCGCGAACGCGTTCGACGTGAAGACCAGGAACGGATCGCGCGTCACGGCGAGCACCGCGGGGATCGAGTCGACCGCGAAGACGACGTCGGTCGTCGCAACCACGATCACCACGGCAAGCAACGGCGTGACCATCACCCGGCCTTCCCGGCGCACCACCATCCGCTCGTCGTCGTACTCCTCGGTCATGGGTACCAGCCGCTGCATGAGCCGTAAGACCGGGTTGCGCCCGGGATCCACGTGGTTGCCGCTCGACCTGGCCAGCCGGATGCCGGTGACCAGGAGCAGCGCGCCGAAGACGTAGGTCGTCCAGTGGAATCTGTCGAGCAGCGTGACGCCGGCAAAGATGAAGATCGCCCGCAAAACCAGCGCGCCCATCACGCCCCACATCAGCACGCGGTGTTGATACACGGTCGGCACCGCGAAGTAGCCGAAGATCAGCGCGAACACGAACAGGTTGTCGATCGAGAGGCTCCGCTCGATCATGTATCCGGCCAGGTACTGACCGGCGGGCGCAGGGCCTTCCCAGATCCAAACGATCACGCCGAAGGCGAGACCGAGCACGACCCAGATCACGCTCCAGAGGCCGGCCTCGCGCAGGCCCACCTCGTGCGCGCCGCGATGCAGCACGAACAGGTCCACCACGAGCATCGCGATGATGAAGCCGACGAAGGCTCCCCAGATCCAGAGGTCCACGTGCACGGTGCGTTCTCCCTTCGGTCGGGGCGGCCGACGCGTGGATCACGTCGCACCGCCGGTTCCGGCCGAAGGTCTCTCCCACCCTGGATCGGGCCGCGCCGCCGGGTCCGGGTTCGGGACCCTTACCGTCTTGACGACGACGCGCGAGGGGGTACTCCCCTTCGGTTGCGTTCCCTTGGATGATACTCAGTCGTCCTGGCCGTGGCCTCCGCCGCCGTGGTCGTCGGCCGGGGACGGGGAGGAGCCGCCGCTCGAGGCCGCCGTCGTGGGCGATGACCCTCCACCCGACGATGAGGAGCCTCCCTGTTGCGCTTCGGGTGATGGTGAGGCCGAGGGCGTGTGGGTGTGATCGTTGGATGCGCTCCGCGACGGCGAGGTGACGGGCACGATGGGCCCGCTGGCCGGTTCGTCCAGCGAGTGTCCCGCCAAGGCGAACGCCCCGAGCGAGAGTGCGACCGCCAAGGCGAGCCCGCCCAGACCGAGCGAAACCAGTGTCATCACGCGCTTCATGGCTCGAGACTAGCCGGATGCGAGCTAAGCCCCGGTTAAGGATCCGTGGGGGTTGGCTTTACCCGGTCGCCGCGTCGCCAGCCTGCTCGCAGTGAGTCCGCGAGCCGCTTGGGTTCGATCCGATGGGGCGGGTCGAAGTGATGTCGTTCCTCGAAGACCTCGAGTCGAAAGTCCGGGAAGACGCCGCTGAGCCGGGTGGCGATCTCGCCGAACTGATCGGGGTTGCTGAGTCCGCCGAGCGCGAAGTAGACGGGGTGACCGAAGCGCGCAGCGCGTCGCGATCCAGGTCGTAGGTCCGAAACGTCTCCATGAACGCTCGGATCCCGCCGGGACGCTTCGCCATCCACGGTGGAGGATCCCCCGACGGTGATGGGGGGAGCTCGACGCTCGGCTTGACGTTGAGTCGCATGAACGCGCGCATCATCTCGTCCGGTAGGAGCGTCTCGATCCGGTCGTACTCCCGCCAGAGCGCCTGCTCCGCCGGGCTCATCTCCCATCGTCCGGCCCAAGCTGGCTCCAGCAAGGCGAGGCTCGACAACCGCTCCGGATGGCGAGCAGCGACCGCCAGCGCCGCAGCACCGCCACCGGAGTAGCCGACCAGATGGAACCGGTCCCACCCGCGCCCATCGGCTTCGCGCAATGCCCCGGCGATCTCGAGATCCAACGTGTAGTCGCGTGGAACCTCCTCCGTCGCGTACACCTCCAACTCCTTCGCGACCACCTCCGCATCCGAGCCGAGCGCCGCCACCAACGAGGCGTACGCGAGCTCGGCCGGGAGCACGCTGCCCGGAAGCAGGATCGCCCGGAACGGCGCCATCGCGGAGCCCTCCTTCATCCGATCTCGGGTGAACCGGTCCTCGGCGCCGCCTCGCCGGGGCGGATGTCACGGGGCCAGCGCTTCAGCTCGAAGAAGTCGGGACGCTCGGCGAGCCACAACATGTGCTCCCACATACTCACGGCGTCCTCACCCTCGGGCGCCAGCGCGAGTATCGGTCCGTAGACGACCTTCGTGTCGGCGATCGCGAGCGTCGGCACACCGAAGACGCTGTGGTCGCGCGCTTCGTGGAACTCGCGCCGGACCTCCTCCGCCAGCTCGGGCATGGCGATCGCGCGCTCGACCAGGTGGGCCATGCCGACCTCTGCGGCGGCTGCACGGACCAGCTCGGCGGAAGGCTCCTGCTTCTCCTCGTGCAGCCGCCGCCCGATCGCCACGTATAGCCGCTCGAACGCGGCGTTGCCGCCTTCGCGGCGCGCGAGCGCGAGCGCCACCAGCGCCTCGCCCTCGCGTTGGCATGCATCCCAGAACGGGGTGTCGGGTTCGGACGAGTTCAGCTCCAGACTGAAGATGCGCCAGTCGAGGTCCACCCGGCCGGCCTCCGCGAGGCGGCGGAGCCACACCGCTCCCTGCCAGGCCCACGGACAACCCGGATCCACCCACAGCCCCACCGGTATCGGCATCACGCACCCTCCCGCTTGTCGGCGCTCGTCGTCGGCGCGGACGGCGCAGGGAAACGGATCTCGACCCGGGTGCCGCCACCGTCGGCGCTCTGAACCAACAAGGCCCCGCCCCATCGCTCGGCTAGGTCCCGCGCGATCGTGAGACCCAGGCCCGATCCGCCCGGGGGAGCACCCTTGCCCCGGTAGAACCGTTCGGTCACCTTCGCTTGTTCCTCGGACGGGATCCCGCGTCCGTGATCGCGCACCGCGACGAACGCCCGACGGTCCGCAGTGCCGGTGCGGAGCTCGATCGCACCCGGCGCGTAGGTCATGGCGTTCTCCAACAGGTTGTCCAGGATCTGATCGACATCGGTCGGGTTGGCTTGGGCGTTCGACGGTTCGCCGACGATCGTGAATGTGGATCCGCGGGTTCCCGCCCGCTCGCGCCAGCGCTCCACGGCACGCGTGACCGCGTCGTGCAGTTCGACCTCGGTCGGCTCGCCCTCCTCCAGCCTGCGCGCCATCACGAGCAGGCGGTCAACGGTGGCCGCGAGCCGGTCAACCTCCTGATCCGCGGCTGCCAGGTCTTGCTTCAGCTCGGGCGTGTCCGCACGGTCGTGCGCCGACTCCAGCCGAAGCTTCATGCCGGTGAGCGGCGTACGGAGCTGATGCGATGCGTTCGCCACGAACTCTCGTTGCGCCTGCACCGTGCGCTCCACGCGATCGGCCATCTCGTCGAATGAGCGCGCCAGGTCCTCGATCTCGTCGGCGCCGTGGATTTCATGGGCGCGCGCGGAGAGGTCGCCCGCACCCAGACGGCGCGCGGCCGCCGCGAGTCCGGTGAGAGGCCGCGCGAGCGAACCTGACATCGCGAACGCGATCGTGAGGCCCACGAACAGCCCGACGCCGCCGATCACCACGATGAGGCTGATCGTGGTTCGCCGAACCACCGCGTTCACGTCGGCGATGTTCTGCGTGATGCGGACGGCGCCGATCAATCCCTCGTCGAACACGGGCGCGGCGGCGACCATGATGTCGCTCTTGAGGACGGAGCTGAATCGGATCAACGCGATCGGCTCCGGACGCACGGCGTCCAGGGCGGTCTGGATCTCGGGCCGCGGTTTGGTGTTGTAGTTCTCGCCGATGGCCGTGTTGTCGGAGTCGGCCAACACCACGCCCTTGCGATCCATCACGATGAGGCGCCCGTTCACCTGTGTGGACCAGCGCGCCACCTGCTGGTCGAGCGCCCGCCCCTGCCGCAGCGAGCTGCTGTCCAGACTGGAAGCGATCGTCAGTGCGTTGCCCAGGACCTCGGTGCGCTTCTCCGCGCGCGCCCGCTCGCGGAGGCTGAACAGCAGCGGGATGGTGAGTGCCACCAACACCGTGATGACCAGATAGCTGAACGCCAGGACGAGACGGCTGCGGACCTTCGTGGCGGGCTCCTTCTCGTGGCGCCTACGTGGCGTCGTCTGTCGCCAGGTCTTCCGGCGCAGCGAACTTGAAACCCACGCCTCGGACGGTGGTGATGAAGCGGGGATGGGCGGCGTCGTCCTCGAGCTTCTTGCGCAACCACGAGATGTGGACGTCCAGCGTCTTGGTGGGGCCGAACCAGTGCGGGTCCCAGACCTCGTCCATGATGTCCTCGCGGCGGACCACGTCGCCGGCGTTCGCCATGAGCATGTGGAGCAGGTCGAACTCCTTGGCGGCGAGCTCCACCGGCTCGCCACCGTTCGTGACGTCCCGCGACGCTGGATCGAGGTGGATGGGACCGACATCGATCGGACCTCTGCGTGCGGTGGAGCGCCCCCGGCGCATGATCGCGCGCATGCGCGCGATCAGCTCACCGGCCGAGAACGGTTTGACCACGTAATCGTCGGCGCCCAGCTCCAAGCCCACGATGCGGTCGATCTCTTCCCCGCGCGCGGTAAGCATGATGATCGGGACGTCGGACTCCGTGCGGATCAGGCGGCAGAGGTCACGTCCGTCGCCGTCGGGAAGCATCACATCCAGCAGTACCAGATCGGGAGGCGATGCCCGCCAGGCCTTCGTGGCCTCCTCGATCGTGCCAGCGACCTCGGCGTCGAAGCCTTCGCGGATGAGATGTTCGGCCAGGGGTTCCGAGATGGCCGGTTCATCCTCCACGACCAGCACGCGAGGCTTCATACCGGCATCGTATCGCTGCTCGTTCCGGACGAACTTGTCACTCTTGCACCCTGACACCCTTGCGCACTGTCAGTGAGCTTAGGTAGAACTACGCAGGCTTCCGGCGGCACCTTCCCCATCGTCGGCCAGCGAGAGGGGGGACCGTGTCTGCCACCGCAACCACCCAAGAGAAGAGCCAGAGTTCGGGTTCAGCGAAGGTCGAGCCGTCTGGCTTCCGTGTTCTAGCCTGGGCCTTGTTCTTTGGAGTGCTCCTCCTCCTCGGATTGGCATCGGGGCTGCGGAGCCAAGCATTGCCGACATCCGTGGGCGAACTTCTTCTTTGGATTGGTCTCGTCGCCGCGACGAGCGTAGTGCCACTCACGTCGCAAGATGGGCCGGCCTTAGGCATGGACCTGCCAGTCCTGCTCGGGGCGGCGTTCCTTCACGGCCCGATTTTTGCCGGACTCGTAGGTTTGATTGGCTGTGTAGACGTTCGCGAACTTCGACGCCAAGTCTCGATCTCTCGAGCGTTGCTCAACAGGGCACAAATCAGTTTGAGCGCAATCGTGGCGGCGTTCGTCTTCGAAAGCCTCGGCGCACACCTAGGCAGCTGGCCTTGGGCGGCGGTTGCCGGCTTGTTGGCGATCGCGGCTGACTGTATGGTGAACTACACGCTCGTGGCGATCGCCTACTCCTTGTTGAATGGGCGACCAGTGTCAAGGGTGCTTCGGGAAATGAGCCTGGGATCCGCCATGGCCTTCGTTCCGGTGTATGTGTGCTTCGGGTTCCTCGGCGTTCTGTTGGCCGAGACATACGTCCGACTGAGCTTCATCGGCATGGCAGGATTCGTAGCGCCGATAGTTCTCGCTCGCCAGGGGTTCATCCATTGGCGGCGGTTGGACGAGGCGCGAGAGTCCATCGAAGCGAAGAACGATGCCCTTCGCTCAGTCGATGAAAGAATCGCAGACGAGCGTCGAGACGAGCGAGCTCGAATCGCAGCAGCGTTGCACGACGACGTTCTCCAGTGCCTATACAACGTCACGATCCGCGCTCAGATCATCCGGGAGGACTTGAGGTCTGGCCGTCTATTGGACCTGGATGATGATGTGCCTTCCTTGCTCACAGCGAGCGAGGATGCCGTGGAAGAGCTCAGGGATATCATCGGCGACCTGAGGCGATCGACTATCGGGCACGCGGGTCTTGTCGACACATTGACTCTTCTTGTCGGACATCTCGCGAATGAGTCGGGTGTTCACTTCGTGGCCGACCTGGATGCCACTGTGAAGGGAGATGCAAGTACTGAGTTGCTTGTCTACCAAGTGGCTCGCGAGGCCCTGACGAACACGTTGAAGCACTCGGGTGCCCGAACGGTTTGGGTGGCTCTTCGGTACGACGACGGGTCAATCGCACTGACGGTTGAGGACGATGGCTGCGGATTTGATCCCCATGATGGCAGAGACAGCCGCCACTTCGGGGTCGAACTCATGCGCGAGCGAGCGAGGATAGCCGGGGGTTCGTTAGACCTGCGGTCTTCGCCTGGCGCGGGCACTTCCATCGCGCTCAAAGTCCCCACTCGGTATCGAGGCTGACACAACAAAGGCCCGGCGCGAGGCCGAGCCTTTGAGGCCTGCCCTTGGTCACTACAGTCGGTAGTGTGCGCCACCGGCAAGCATGATCGCGAGCAGCGTGCCGAGGGCGATGGCGATGCGCTTGGCCAAACGCATACGCTTCTCCTTCCTGTCAGGGACCCCAGGGTCCTTCAATTATTCTTGGCTAGCCCCCAATGGGGGACGTGGCAGTTACTATCGGCCGTCCCCAGGTAGGGGGACAAGAGGGCCGTCCCCCCTACATCGAATGCAGTACCCAGGTGAAGAAGAAGCGGACCACTGGTTACTTCAACTTGGGTCGGTCAGGGACGAAGATGAACGTCTGCCCCCAAGTGGTCTGGAGCGCTCTCTCGTGACTGAAGAAACGAAGGCACCCAGGATGATGTCCTTCCTTCAACCAAACCGAGCCTCCGTCTTCGGGCTTCTTGTGGTGATACCCACCCTTGGCGCCCTCGCATTTCTCTTCACTCAGGGGACAAGGCCGATTCCGCTCAAGGTGCTCCCTTGGGCGATTCTCATCACACTTGTTGAACTCTTGCCCGTTACGACCTGGGGGGGAGTGACGGTCAGTGTCGGCTATCCCCTGATCATGGCGGTGGCCTTCACGTTCTCGCCAGAAGTAGCTGCGTTCGTCGCCTTGATAAGCGCTTCAGACCCAAGAGAGTTCAGGCGCGAGGTAACGATCCTTCGGGCTCTGTTCAACAGATGCCAAATTGCCCTTGCGGTACTTGCCGCGAGCAGTGTGTTCCATGCCGTCTCGTCCGTAAACGCGGCTCTCTTCAAAATGCTCGCTGCGACGCTGCTAGCGATCGTTGTCGACTATGTGATTACTCTGGGTCTCGTCACGGTTGGGGTGTGCCTTGTGTACAGTTTCCGGCCGCTACGCGTCATCAAGGAACTGCTTGGTCAAGGTCAAGAGTTCGTCGTCAGCTACCTGGGTCTCGGCGCCCTTGGCGCATCTCTCGCGAGATTGAATTCAGTTCCGAGGTTCGGCTTTTTTTCAGTCCTAACTGTGCTCGCACCCCTCCTTTTCGCCAGGCAGATGTTTCTTAGGAGTCAGGCGCTGGAGGAAGCGCATCAAGAGCTCAAGGTTCGTGAGCAGGTCCTTCGGTCCCTTTCGAATGCGATGGCGGAGGAACGGGCCGACGAGCGGCAGAAGATCGCGGCGTACCTGCACGACGACTTGGCCCAGGTCCTGTTCCGGCTCTCGATCCAAGTGGATGTGGCACGCAAACTCCTGGAGAAGGGCGACCTGACCGAGACCGGCAACCAGCTCGAGAAGATTCGTGAGTCCAAGCAGGACACCTCGGATCGTATCCGTGCGCTGATCCGCGACCTGCACCGGTCACCTCTCGGCGCCAAGGGCCTGGCCGAGGCCCTCGAATCCTTCACCGACGAGGTTGGTCGCGACTCCGGCGTGCACTTCCACCTGGACGTGCACGACGTTGCCATGCCTGCCCCGATCGCGCTGCTCATCTATCACATCGCCCGCGAGGGGCTGATGAACGCCCTGAAGCATGCGCAAGCCGCGGACTTCTGGATCACCGTTCGCGGCGACGACGAGTTCTTGGAGCTGCAGCTCCGAGACAACGGCGTGGGATTCGACACCGCGTTGCCCGGCCCCGAAGGCCACTTCGGCATGGCCATGATGCGAGAGCGCGCACAGGTCGGTGGCGGATCCTCCGAGGTCTTGAGCGTGCCGGGTCAGGGCACCACGGTCACCGTGAAGTTCCCGACCTCACTGTTGCAGCAGGAGGCGACTACCGAGCCGGTCGGTACCGAGCCGGCAGCCGATACGCCAGAGGCGCATGCTTCCCCCGATACATCAGGAGCCGGCGAGCCGGCGGGCGACGGTTCTC
Organism: Actinomycetota bacterium; assembly: GCA_050692375.1. Taxonomy (GTDB): domain Bacteria; phylum Actinomycetota; class UBA4738; order UBA4738; family HRBIN12; genus JBBQVZ01. The sequence goes on along the minus strand of JBOGVK010000177.1, from coordinate 11,764 downwards.
GCGGAACCGTCCACGTGTGACGGCGAAACACCACCACACCAAGCCGCCGTACAGCAGCACATCGCCGATGGAGAACACCACACCGAACGGCGGCGGCACTGGGATGACGTCGCCCAATGGCTGCAACACATCGATGTCGGACATCAGATGATGCTTCGCGCCGTCCTCGATCGCGACCGCGCCCTGCGCGCCGGCGACGCGGATCGCGTCGGCGCTCACCGGCATCCCGCCGTTCAGCCCGACCACCGCCAGGTTCATCAGCAGGCCAACGGCCATGAACGCCGAACCGGGGACGCGCCGATTCACCGCGACGACGGCCAAGAGAAGGACGTAGCTCGCCACCAATGATGCTGCTGCGAACCCTTCGCGCTCCGGGCTTCCGGATGCGATCGGCATGACCTGAAGCAGCAAAGCGATCGGTGCCAACGCCCACCAATGGACGCGGAACCGCTCTAGGAATCGGACGGAGCCGCCGGCGAGCAGGCCGGCACCCACTGCGAGCGCGAGGATGGCGAGGACGACGGTCATTGGGAAGGGATGGTTCGGTTCTGGGAGCGGGATTGTCCCCTCCGGAGCCGAGGATGTCCAGGGACGCGTTGGGGTCAGCGAAGGGATAGGCTCCTTGCGCGATGAGCGGGAACGTCTTCCACGTGGTCGCGACGCCGCTCCCCGGTGGGTCGGCGCCGCGCGATCTATGGATCGCCGATGGGCGGATCACCTTCTCGCCGGTCGATCGGGCTGAAGAGCTCGTCCCGGCCGGCGGGTTCGTACTTCCGGGACTCGTGGACGCGCACTCTCATCCTTCTTTGGACTTCAGCGGACGTGGTCTGGCCGTCGGGAGTCCGGCGTTGGTGGCGGCGAACCTCGCCGACCACCTTCGTGCAGGGGAGTTGCTGGTGCGCGAGATCGGTGCCGTCGTGGGGCGCTGGGCCGTTCCCGAGGGAACCGAGATGCCTCGGATCCAACGCGCGGGGCGGATCCTCGCGCCCGCCGAGCGGTACTTCGACATCCTGGACGCATCCACTGAGCCGGACGAAGCCGTGGAGGTAGCGATCGGGCAAGCAGACACGGGCTTGCGATGGGTGAAGCTGATCATGGACTGGCCCGGCGCGAACGGGCTCACGCTGAACTATCCACCTGAGGTGCTGGCCGCGGTGGTCGAAGCGGTCCACTCCCGAGGCGCCCGCGTCGGGATCCATGCGGTGTCGAACGGAGCGGTTGGTGCCGGGGTGGATGCCGGCGTCGACTCCGTCGAGCACGGTTGCATGGCGGACGAAGATCAGCTCCGTCGGATGGCGGCCTCGGGGATCGCCCTGGTGCCAACGATCGCCTTCTTGGAAGGATTCGCCCCGATGGCGGTGGGAACGCCGATGGAGGGGCCTGCCGCCGAGGCGCTGCGGTACTCGCCGACGTTGATGGAAGCGGCCACGCGTCTCGGCGTCACGGTGCTGGCCGGAACGGACGCGCTCCCGTTCGGATCGGTGCCGTCGGAGATCGCGGCGCTGCAGCGGGCCGGGATGGATCCCGAGGCCGCGCTGGCGGCCGCCACCACGACGGCCCGCGCGTTCCTTGGTGAGCCGGGATTGGATGAAGGGGCGCCGGCGGATCTGGTGACCTACGCGGTCGACCCGCGGAACGATCCGGAGGTGCTTCGAACCCCCAGCGCCATCGTTTTCGGCGGACGCCGGATCGCATAGGTTCGCGCACGGTCGGTCGTTCCCACGTGCGCCGATACAGTGGTCGGGATGGCGGGCGGCAACGACCTCGGCTACTTCGGTCCGAAGAGCGTGAGCTGGCAGGTCCATCGGGAGGTCACGGTCTTGTTCGGTGGTGCCCGCGCCGTGCTGATGCAGGCCGCGCACCCGCTGGTCATCGCCGGCGCACGCGAGACCGGCTTCTACGAGCGCAACCCGTGGAAGAGGTTGCAGCGCACGCTGATCCTGACCTACGCGATCACGTTCGGCACGAAGATCGAGGCGCACGCGGCCGCAGATCGGATCAACGAGGTGCACGCGCGGATCAAAGGGGTCGACGAGGTCACCGGCAAGCCGTACGACGCCCTCGACCCGGAACTGTTGCTCTGGGTGCACGTCTGCCTGGTCGACTCGGCGCTGCTGTTCGAGGAGCTCACGGTCGGCAACCTGGACGACGCCGGGCGACAGCGGTTCCATGAGGAGCAGATGCTCGCCGCAGAGATGGTGAAGATCCCGCGCGAGATCATCCCGCCGACGGTGCCGGCGCTCCGCGCGTACATAGCCGAAGTGATCGAGCGCGGCGACCTGCGTGTGACGGAGTCCGCACGCAAGGTCGCCGAACTCTTCTACGACCCGCCGGCCGATGCCGAGTGGCGCCCAGTGCTACGCGGCGTGTCGCGGTTGGCCTTCGGCACGCTCCCGCCCGCGTTGCGCGATGCCTTCGGCATCCGTCTGGGCCCGGCGAAGAAGGCCGCCATGCGTGTGACGTTCGCCGCAACGCGGTTGGCTCGGCCGCTCCTGCCGCCGAAGGTCCGGTACATCGCCCCGTACCATGAGTGGCGCCTGCGTCAGAGGGGGATCGAGCCGTCACACGAGGTCGCGGAGGCACGGAAGCGCGCGGGCATCAGGCTTGGCCCCTGACCACGTCGGATGGCTCGATCGCGATGCGAAGCCGGGCTGTGCGAGACTCCCGTTCATGGACGTTGACGGCCTGCTGCTGGACATCGACGGCGTGCTGGCCGTGTCGTGGCAGCCGATCAACGGGGCGATCGACACACTGGCGTGGCTTCGCCACCATGCGATCCCGTTCCGGTTGATCACGAACACCACCACGCATACACGCGAGGCGCTCGCGACGACGCTCCGTGACGCCGGCTTCGCGGTCGAGCCGACCGATATCGTCACGGCCGTTGCGGCAACCGCCGAGTATCTCCGTGATCATCACGCCAACGCTCGTGTCTTCCTGCTCTCCGATGGCGACGCGCGCGCGGACCTGGACGGCATCACGCTGGTTGGTCCGGACGAGCCAGCCGACGTCGTCGTGATCGGCGGCGCATCCGACGACTTCACCTACGCCACGCTCAACCACATCTTCGGGTTGCTGAACGACGGCGCCGCATTGATCGGTATGCACCGCAACCTGTATTGGCGCACGGCCGAAGGGCTCCAGCTCGACGGTGGCGCCTACGTGGCCGCGCTGGAGGAGGCGACCGGCACGAAGGCCACGATCTGCGGCAAACCCGCCCCAGCGTACTTCGAGGCCGCGCTCCGGATGCTGGGTTTGCCGGCCGCGCGCGCCGCCATGGTCGGTGACGACGTCGCGAACGACGTGTTCGGCGCGCAGGCGATCGGCCTGACCGGCGTGCTGGTTCGGACCGGGAAGTTCCGGCCGGCTGACCTGGACCGCACGGACGGCACACCAGACCACGTGATCGACTCCTTCGCCGACTTCCCCGCGCTGCTCCAGGCGAGCTGACCGATGTCCGACCGCTCGCGCCACGCCCGCAACCTGTTCGCCGGGATCGCGCCCGAGTACGAGTGGATGGGCGCATTGCTTTCGTTCGCGCAGGACGGGCGCTGGCGCCGCACGATGGTCTCGAACGTGAACGCCCTCCCCGGTTCGCTGGTGTTGGACGTGGCGTCGGGCACCGGCCTGGTCGCGCGTGAGCTGGCCGGCCGTAAGCGGCTGCGCGTGATCCAGCTGGATCCGAGCGAGGACATGATCCGCGCAGGCATCCCCGTGACTCGCGACGCGGGTCTGCAACAACAGATCCGTCAGACCCTCGGGCGCGCCGAGCAGCTACCGTTCGCCGATGAGACCTTCGACGCGGTGACGTTCACGTATCTGCTGCGCTACGTGGACGACCCGGAGGCCACCATGCGCGAGCTGACACGTGTCCTACGGCCGGGGGGCACTCTCGCGTCCTTAGAGTTCTACCGTCCCGACGACCGCACGCTCCACGCCGGTTGGTGGGCATACACGCGTCTGGTCATGCCCGTGGTTGGCGCCCTGGTGTCGCCGGCCTGGCGGCACACCGGACGCTTCCTGGGACCGAGCATCGACCGGTTCTATCGCCGGTGTCCGTTGCCGGAGCAGGTGCGCTGGTGGCAGGCGGCGGGTCTTCGCCATGTGCGAACGCGCGTGATGTCCTTGGGAGTGGGGATCGTGATCTGGGCCGTCAAGGGCGGGCCGCGTGTCCTCTGACACCGAACGTCCGGCGTTCTACGCGTTGCGGTCCGGGCGCTGGGGTGACTACTGGACGCTGCTCCATCCGCCGTACACGCTCTGGCACCTGTCCTACGTGGTGATGGGCGCCGCGACCGCGCCGACGCTGCACGTGCGGTGGCTCATGGAGACGCTCGTCGCGTTCTTCCTGGCGATGGGTGTCGCGGCGCACGCGCTCGACGAGCTGCACGGCCGGCCGCTCCGCACGCGGATCCCGGACGCGGTCCTGTGGGCACTCGCCGCCATCGGCCTTGCCGGCGCGGTCGTCCTGGGGATCGACGGAACCCGAGCGGTCTCGCCGTGGGTCTGGGCGTTCATCGGCGCTGGGGCGTTCCTGGTCGCCGCGTACAACCTGGAGCTGTTCGGCGGGGCGTTCCATTCCGACGTGTGGTTCGCGCTGGCGTGGGGCGCGTTCCCCGCGCTGACCGCGGCGTTCGCGCAGACCGCGCAGGTGCGACCCGAGGCCGTCGCGATGGCGGCGGCGTGCGCGGCGATCTCGGAGGCCCAGCGGATGCTCTCCACGCCGGTGCGCCGGCTCCGCCGTCACGTCGTCTCGGTCGAGGGCTCGCTCACCCTTCGCGACGGCACGACGGAACTGATCGATGCCGCCGGACTGCGGGCCGCCCCCGAGCGCGCCCTGCGCTGGATGTCGCTCGCGATGCCGCTCTTGGCGATCGCGCTCCTGCTGGTCCGATCCGCGACCGCCCGCTAACCGTGATTCATCCGCCGACGGTGATGGTTTTCGCGACCTCTTCGGTGGATTGGCCGCCTCGTCGCAACACGACCGCCACGCACGCGATGGCGACGAGCGTCAAGAGCAGCAGCAACGTCGACACAGATGCGATCTCCGGACGAAGGATGTTCCGGATCGCGCTGAAGACGTATACGGGCCAGGGGGACGCGCCGGCCACGCTCACGAACGACGAGATGATCGTGTCGTCCAGGCTGAAGCTGAACGAGAGCAGCGCGCCCGCGAGCACCGCCGGGAGCATGAGCGGAAGGGTGATCTGGCGGAAACGGCGCCCCGGCGGGGCGTAGAGGTCGGCGGCCGCCTCTTCGAGGGATTCTTCGAGCCCCTCCAGTCGCGCGCGAACGATCAGGGTGACGACGGCGGTCGCGAACAGCGAATGGCCGACCCACAGGCGCAGCATCCCGTAGCTGATCGCGGGGATCGTCGTGCCGGGTCCGAACGGTCCACCGATCCGCACGTACCAGATGAGCAGGGCGATCGCGTCGACGATCTCGGGTGTCACCAGGATCAGGAAGATAAGAAGCAGGAAGATCGGCGTCCACTTCCCCTTGCGACGCGCGAGCGCCAGCCCGGCGAACGAACCCAACAGGGTCGACACGATCGCCGTCCCTCCGGCGGCCGCGACCGAGGTCTTGATCGCGTCGATGATTACGGTGTCTGTCATCCCCGTGCGGTATCCGCCAAGCCCGAACCCACCCCATGCGAGCAGCGCCCGGCCGTTGTTGAACGAATAGGCGACGATAACGAGGATCGGCAGGAACAAGAACGCGTACACCAGGATCCCCCACACGCGCAGCGCGACGTTCGTGAGATCGCGCCTGCGCGCCGCCGATGTCGCGACCGCGCTCATCTCGCACCCACCGGCGCCGGAGGCAACGTGATCTTCCGACTCGCGCGGCCGATCGTTCGTAGGAGCAGAGCGAGCAAGGCGAACACCACGACCGTGCCGAGGATCATGACGATCAGGATCACCGCCTGGGCCGCTCCGAGCGACCAGTTCTGCGCCACCTGGAATTGGCTCGCCACGAGCGCTCCTGCCATGTTCCCCTTCGCTCCGCCCAGGACGGAGGCCGTGATGTAGTCGCCGGTGAGCGGGATGAAGACGAGCAGCAGGCCCGCGACGATGCCTGGCGACGCGAGAGGAAGCGTGACCTGCCGGAACGTCTTCCAGCGGCTGGCCCCGAGGTCCTTCGACGCCTCGCGCATCGCCGGATCCAGCCGGTCGAGCGTCACGAAGAGGGGGAAGATCATGAGCGCCAGGTAGTTGTAGACGACGCCGAGCTGCACCGCCCCCCGCGTCTGCAGCAGATGGAGCGGTTCGGTCCGCAGCCCCCATTTCTGCAATAGCGTCGAGAGGGGCCCTCCGGGCGAGAGCAGGATCATCCATCCGATCGTTCGCACCAGGAAGTTCACGAAGAACGGAACGACCACCAGTCCGAGCAACACGCCCCGCCACCGCGCGGTCACGCGGGTCGCCAGCCAATAGGCGAACGGGAATCCGATCAAGAGCGTGAGGGTCGTACCGATGAGCGAGATCTGCAGGGTCTGAGAGAACACGTGGAGGAACGTGCTGGAGAGCGCCTCGCCGTACTGACCGAACGAGAGCTTATCGGTCGCGATCGTGTGGAAGATGTCCGGCTTGTAGCCGAACGAGTAGTACACGATCCACAGGACCGGGATCACGAAGAAGAAGGTGAACCAGATCCATGCCGGAAGCGCGAGCACGAAGCGAGGAGCCCGGATGCGCCGGGCTCCTCGCTCAGATTCCGAAACGCGCTGGACCATGGTGCGTGCCGGCCTAGCCGCCCGCTGCGGCCTTGGCCTTGTTCCAGATGTCCACCAACCGCTGGTTCGCGGAGTTGACCGCACCGGCCCGGAACGTGGCGACCTGCGCGTCGTCGAAGAACACCATGTCCAGGAACGGGAAGTTCGCCGCCTGCGCGGCCTCCTTCACGCCCGCGATCCCGGTGTTGTAGCCGTGGAACTCCAGGTCCTGCAGGGAGATCGTCGGATCGAGGATGAAGTTGATCCAGCCGTACGCGGCGTTCGGGTGCGGCGGGTTCTTCACGATCGTCCAGTTGTCCATCCACAACTCCGTCAAGGGAGCGCCCAGCCCCCAGGCGTACCGATCGGGCTGCTTCGTGGCGAGCAGCCCCTGACGGGCGTCGCCGTTCCAAGCCTGCGAGAGCCCGTAGTTGCCTTGCGTCAAGGCGATCCCCGGATACGAGTCGAACGCCTTCACGTGTGGCGCCAGGTCGCTCACGGTGAACTTCTCGCAGGCATCCAGTTGTGCCGGGTCCTCGGTCGTCCAGTCGATCCCGTTGGCCCAGAAGTAGATGCCGGTCAGGTCGGTCGGCGCATCCAATACCGAGGTGTTGCCGGAGGCCGGACCCTGTGCCGCCGCGATGAAGTCGTTCCACGTGTTGATCGGGGTGCTGACGACCGTCTTGTCGACGATCCATCCCGTGGAACCCCAGTCCTTGCACACGGAGTGCTTGTTGCCGGGATCCCATGACTGGTTCGTGTAAGCGGTCTCAAGGTTCTTGAAGTTCGAGATCCGCGACAGGTCGAGCTCTTCGAGCAGACCGTTCTCGACCATCTGTGGGATGTAGACGCCCGTCGGCACCACGATGTCGTAGCCGCTGGTTCCGCCGGCGGCCACGAGCTTTGCGATCATCTCCTCGTTCGACGCATACACGTCGATCTTCGTCGCGGGCCCGTACTGATCGGTGAACTTCTTGAAGATCTTGGGATCGTCGTATTGAGCCCAGTGGTAGAAGTTCAGCGTGTCCTCCATGGGACCGGGCGAGGTCGCGCCCGACGCACCGGTCGCGCCCGACGCACCGGTCGTCGCGCCGCCCACGGAGTTGTTGCTCTTGCCACACGCGGAGAGCAGGATGCCGCCCGAGAACGCGGCCACGACCGAGCCGGCCATGAACGCTCTCCGGCTCATCCGTTGCGTCGCCTCCGGTGAGGCGAGGATCTTCAGGAACTTGTCCTCTTGTCGTGCCATGGTGTTGCTTCCCCCTCTCGTTCGAGCCGCTTACTCGGCCGCCACGGCCGCCCCTTCGGCGGCCGGGTCAACCAAGACGATCTCTGCCTGTTCCGCACCGAACATGTGCGTGAGCTCCGGATCCCACGCGCACCAGACCTGACCGCCGACCTCGAGGCGTGGGGCACGAGGCCGGGGAAGCCGGGCGATGAGCTCTTTGCGCCCGGGGGTGAGCACCACGAATTGGATCACGTCGCCCAGGTGCGAGACGCTCGCCAAGGTTCCCGAGATCGCGTTCTGTCCTTCGGACGGCTGCTCGCTCGACACCAGGATCGCCTCGGGCCGGACCGCGGCGAGCGCGGCGCCGCCATCCATGACGCCCACCGGCTCCAGTGTCGATCGGAAGGTCCACCCATCGCCCTGTACGGTGCGACCGGCATCCCGGGATGTCCCCTCGAAGAAGTTCTGCTTGCCGATGAAGCCCGCCACGAACGCCGTTGCCGGGTGGTCGTAGATGGTGTCCGGGTCGGCGAGCTGCTCGATCCGTCCGTCGAGCATCACCGCGATCCGGTCGCTCATCGACAGGGCCTCGTCCTGATCGTGCGTGACGAAGATGAACGTGATGCCGACCTGCGATTGCAGGAGCTTCAGCTCGATCTGCATCTCCTCGCGGAGCTTGCGATCGAGCGCGCCGAGCGGCTCGTCCAGCAGCAGGAGACTGGGCCGGTTCACCAGCGCTCGTGCGAGGGCCACGCGCTGCTGCTGCCCGCCGGACATCTCGCGCGGCTTGCGGTTCGCGAGCTTGCTCATCTTCACCATCTCGAGGGCTTCTCCGACGCGGCGTCCGATCTCGCCCTTCTCCACCTTCTTCTGGCGAAGGCCGTACGCGACGTTCTCCGAGACCGACATGTGTGGGAAGAGGGCATAGTTCTGGAACACCGTGTTCACGTCCCGCTTGTGCGGAGGGACCCCTTGCACCGCGTTGCCGGAGATCCGGATCTGCCCTTCATCGGGTTCTTCGAAGCCGGCGAGCATGCGGAGCGTCGTGGTCTTGCCGCAGCCGGACGGTCCGAGCAGCGACAGGAACTCACCTGGGCGGACCTGGATGTTGAGCGCGTCGACCGCGATGACGGTCCCGAACCGCTTCAGCACGTCGATGAGCTCGACGGAACCGGTTTCAGCCTCCACGGGGTGGTCGCTCCTCGTTCTCGCGGGCGTGTCCGGGAGAGTCTGGCGAAGAAGCCCTCGTGGCGCAAGGTGCACCGCCCGCCAGACCTCTTGAGGCGAGATGGCCGGGGTTAGGACAGAAGGAAGCGGCGGTTGAGGGGCACCCGGGAGACCGGTTCGGCCGCCAGCACGCGTCCGTCGAGGGTCACCGTGCCGTCGGCGGGAGAGACCTCGATCGCGGGCACCGTGGTGTTGGCGGCGAGATCCCCGCGCTCGAGGCCGCGGGTACCCCGGACGGCGACGATCCGACGGCAGGTGTCGAGCGTCTCGGCGATGCCGTCGTCGAGCGCCGCAGCCGAGACGAACGTGGTCGACAGGGCCGCGGATGCGTCCCCCGTGGCCCCCCAATCCGGTCCGTACCGCGTCGGCTCGGCGCCGTGGACCGATGCGTTGCCCTGACCGATCGGCCCCCAGGCGACGGCCCCACTCTTCATCACGGCGAGTGGTTTCACGCCGAACGAAGCCGGATCCCACAGGACCAGGTCGGCGACGTGGCCGGGCATCAGGGATCCCACCTCGGCGGCGATCCCGTGGGTCCGGGCCGGCTCGATCGTGACCTTGGCCAGGTAGCGGAGCACCCGCTCGTTGTCGTCGGCGGGTTCGTTCGGCCAGCCGGTGCCGGCCTCCGAGGTGCGCCAACCTTTCATCACGTGAGCGAGCTGCCACGTGCGCCGGACGGTCTCCCCGATCCGACCCATCCCTTGGGAGTCGCTGTTGATGATCGAGATCGCTCCGAGATCGTGCAGCGGCCCCTCGGCGGCCATGGTCGCAGGGTGGATCCGCTCGCGAGCGGCCGCGACATCCTCGGGGACGGCCGGGTTCCCCTCGTGGACGAGCAGGATCATGTCGAGGTGTTCGGCCGCGGCCGCCCGGCCGTACGGAAGACCCGGCGTGGTCGAGGAGCAGATCACGTTCGGCTCGCGGACGATGGCGATCAGGTCCGGGATATGGCCGCCTCCGACGCCTTCGACGTGATACGCGTGGACGGTTCGCCCGGCGATCGCCGCGACCGTCTCCTCGAGCTCACCGGATTCGTTGAGCCCGTCGGTGTGCATGCACACCGCGACGTCGAACGTGTCGGCCGTCGCGAGCGTCGCGTCGATGATCCGGGCGGAGGCGCCCCAGTCCTCGTGGATCTTCAGACCGATCGCGCCGGACTCGATCATCCGCTCGGCGAATCCCGGCACGTCGGTGCGCGAGGAAGCCTGAAGCCCCAGGTTCACCGGGTATCGCTCGAACGCCGCGAACGTCCGGAGCATCCGCCACGCCGGTTCCTCGAATCCGGCCGTGATCAACGTGGTCACGCCCGCGGAGAGGGCGACGGGGATCAGGCGCGGGCTGAGCAGATGAACATGCGAGTCGATCGCACCGGGGGTGACGATCAGACCTTGGCATGGGATCGGCCAGGTTCCCGGTCCGATCGTCAGGTCGACGCCGTCGGTGATGTCGGGGTTGCCGGCGCGCCCGATGCCGACGACCCGGCCGTCCTTGATCCCGATATCGGCCTTCACGATCCCAAGCAGGGGATCGACGACGATCGCGCCGCCGATGACCGCGTCCAGCTCGCTCTCGGAGGTCGCGCGGTCGTGCTGACTCATCCGCGAGCGGAAGTTCTTGGCGTAGCCCCACAGGACCTGGTCGGCGGGCTCGGTCAGATCCTCCTCGATGCGGATCCACAGATCGGTATCGCCCAGGCGCACGTGGTCGCCGGTGGTGGGTCCGTGACGCAGGGCGTGCTCCGAGCGGGAGATGTGATCAGGCACTAGGCGAGCCTGCGCCGCCGTACGCCACCAGCTCGATCTCTCGGGTTTCGCCCGGCGCCCAGCGGAGCGAATCCCCCGCGGGCAGGTCTAGCCGGAACCCGTGCGCGGCGGCGCGATCGAACACGAGCTTCGCGTTCACCTCGTCGAACGGGAAGTGCGAGGAGACGCGCACGGGTCGTGCCGAGGTGTTGACGACGCTGAGCGTGATGCGCGTTCGTTCGGGGACGAGGGGTACGGGGGCGTCCGCGAAGCGGACGGCCCCGGGCCCGTCTGGCGAAGGCGGGCCGAACGGCTCGCGGATCACGATGAGCCGGGAGCCCTCGTCGAGCAGGACCTCCAGGCGGATCTCCCGCGCGATGTCGGCGACGCCTTCGAGCACCTGATCCTCCGCCACGGCCGTGCGGCCCGCCTCGACGATGTCCTCGTAAGCGGCACCGCTCCGTGCGGCGAGATGCATCTGGTCGCAGGCCACGGCGATCGCTTCGGGGGCGTTCAGCCGGAGGCCGAGCGAGAGGGTGCGCCGGCCAAGCTCGGCCGCGGTGAAGATGCGCAGTCGTTCTTCCTCGGTCGGGGTGAGACGCACAGATGCAGACTAGATGGTCGGGCTAGATGGTCGCGACGACCGCGAGAACCTCGTCGCCGTAACGTTCGAGCTTCGTGGGTCCGACGCCCGAGATCGCCGCCAGGTCCGCCCAGTCCTTCGGGAGCAGCTCCGCGATCTCTTCGAGCGTCGCGTCGTGGAAGATCACATAGGCGGGAACCCCGTCGGCCTTGGCGCGTGACTTCCGCCACGCCTTCAGCCGGTCCAAGACGGGTCCGCCTGCCTTCGGC
>JBOGVK010000176.1:0-43968 GCA_050692375.1 Actinomycetota bacterium | reverse complement strand
GCCCGGTCCTGGTCGACTTCGTCGCCGACGGTCGGGTCCGCCTCGACGGCCCGCGCCTGGTCGGGAAGGCGGAGCACCTCGAGGCGAGCGGCCTCGACCTCCCCTCGTTCCGCATGACCGCGACCGGCGACGTTGCGCGCCTTGGGACACGAACTCCGACCCGGAGAGCACCGTCGGTAGGCGGCCGTAGGTTGGTGAGCGCGTGCGAAGCCAACGAGGCGTGGATCCTTGCGATGGGTGCCCGCACCTTGGACGATATCGGGAAGACGGCCATCGGTGGCTGCCTCCCAGTGCGGTGTGAGGTCGTCGCGAATTGTAGGCGTGGAGCCACCGGGGCAGTCGAGCCAAACGATCGTCGTTCGAACGGTAGAGCCGCGAGTAGGCCCATTCATCGAGCAGCGTGCGGTTGAAGCGCTCCGCCTTGCCGTTGGTCTGGGGACGGTAGGGACGCGTCCTCCGCAAAGAGATCCCGAGCTCGCCTAGGGCTCAGCGAAGGCGTGGGAGACGGTGTAGTTCTTGGCGTTGTCGGTGAGCACCCGCTCGATCGAGATCCCGAGCGAGGCGTAGAAGGCCGCTGTTCGAACCATGAAGCCCGCCGTCGTTTCACCCCGTTCGTCTGCGAGCGCTTCGACATAGGCCAGACGCGAGCGATCGTCGACGGCGACGAGCCCTCGGTGCGATGGCACCTGCGCTGCGCGTCCGAGGATCCGGTGTCCACCACCGGGTGGCACCTTCCCGAGTTTCTTCACGTCCAGGTGCACGAGCTCGCCCGGCCGCTCGCGTTCGTATCGGATCGGGATGCCGCTCGGGCGGTCTAGATGGGCGAGCCGGCTGAGACCGTGACGGCGCAGCACCGCGTAGACCGTGGAACGAGGATGTCCGAGCATCGGACCGAGGCGGTGGGGACCCACCTCCAGCTGCTGGCGAGCACGCAAGATCTGGCGGACGTCGCGTTCCCCGAGCGCATGTGGGGACCGACCCGGCGCCGAGGAACGATCCTCGAGCCCCGTGATCCCTTCCTCGCGGAAGCGCCGGACCCACTTGTATGCGGTCGCACGCGAAACGCCCATCATCTCGGCCGTCCGCACCGCCGGCCAGTCGAGCACCTCGATCCGCTGAACCAACAGCAGCCGGCCGAACGGCGTCAGCTTCGCTCTAGGATGACCCACGAGGGCCTCCTTCCGGTCTGGAGTCGTCGAACAACCCCAAACCGTGCAGGGAGGCTCTCGCCTGTGAACAACCTTCGTGGGAATTACAGCTAGACGAGGCGGATCGCACCTGCGCTCACGAGGATGTAGGCACCCGTTCGGTCGGCGAGAGCAGCAGCATCAGTGTTAACGAGTCCACCGAGGTCTGAAGCAGGAAGGATCGTCCCGGTGAAGATCACTCGATCCCCGGGTCGGATGTTGAGAAGCGTGGTCGGTTCGACATCAGGTACGTAAACGAGCATCTCGGCGCCGGTCGCCGACCGGACCGAGAAGCTTTCCGTCCCGAAGACTCGTGCTACGTCCGTCCCCTCAGCCGTCACCGGCGCACCTAGGAGGCTCAGAAGCGCGGTCGACCCAGCTCTCGCGATCGAGAGGAGATCCTGGTTCCCGCTGACAGTGACGGTAGCGGGGAAAGTGGCTAGGACACCGGTTTGGACCCCAGTGGTACGCGGAGCGACCACGATCCCTACCCCCTGGGTAGGTGTCACGACGACCGGGTCGCGCGTGACAACCGCCACGAGTGCCGCGGCAAGCGAGATCACGCACACGCTGAGGATCATGGCGACGATCCACGGCAGCCGATCCCCGCGCTCGAACACAATGCCGCGACCATCGGTGGGCACGTCGGCGTGAGGCATCCGAGGTTGGGCGTCCGGGACGTACACGACCCGGTCCGCGGTGCCAACGCCACCCAAACCTACTGGTGTCTCGTTTCCTCCCTCGACATCCATCGTTCCCTCCTCTATTGACGGCTCGTGTCCGTGCACGGCCCGGTGGAGCTCCATACCCAGGTTGGGGACGGATTACACGCTCGATCGAAGACCTCATCACCTCAACCGGGAGATGATGTGGAATCGCGCATTCATGGAAGCGGCTCGTGAGGATGGGAGCGGAGCTTGTCGAGAATTGTTCGGGCGCGATCCTCGTCAGGAGTCGTTGACGGGGCGCTTAGATATGAAGATTGAATACCTGTATCACGCCGACGAAGATCAAGTAGCCGGCCACGAAGTAGTTCAAGAGCTTCGGGAAGATGAGGATCAACACGCCGACGATGAGCGCGATGATGCCGGGGAGCGCGAGATGCAGATTCACGGTCGTCTTGGAAGCGGTGCGACCTTGAGGAGCGTGTCGGCGGCGAGCATGGTGACTCCTCTCGATGATGTGTCTCGATAGTCGTCTCCCTGGAACCGCGACGCCCCGAACGGATCCGCGTCAGCTTCGTCAAACGGAGAGGACTCAACTTCTCCCCTGCGTTTCTTGCGTGGGAGCCGACGACGGCCGAATGTCCACGTCAACCCGAGTTGACCGCGCTCCGGAGACCTGCTTCGAGGGGATGCGTCTCGGTGACGATGCGCCAGCGCGGACTGCCTCCAGTTGAGCAGCGACGGCGCCGCCGAACAACACAGCGATCGAGGACGCCAAAGCCCAGAGGATCAGAGCGACGATGCCGGCGAGGGGCCCATAAGTCTGTCCGAACGTTGCACTCGCGCTGAAGAACAAAGCGAGCAACACGGTGACGACCACCCACAAGAACACCGAGATCGTCGCCCCGAACGCCAGCCACGGCCATCGAGGTTGAGCGCGGCGAGGACACACCCGGAACATCACACCGATCGCGATCGCGACCAGCAGCATCGCCAACGGCCACCGGAGGCCCTCCCAGAGCCGAACGGCGAAGTCGCTCCCGAGAGAACGCGCGATCTGTCGACCGAACGCGATCGCGGTGAATGCGGCGGCAACGAGCAAGCCCACACTCGCTGCGAGGACGAGAGCACGCCCGTACTTCAGGAGAGTGGGGCGATCGCGTTCGATCCCGTACAGGCGGTTGAGGCCTCGTTCCATCTGCCCCATAAGTGTGGTCCCGGAGATGAGAGCACCGAAGAGCCCGATCGTCAGTGCGAGATAGCGATGCGAGGTGTTGGCTCGATGAGCTTGATTGACCGCCTGGGTGAGAACGGTTCCCGCTGGCCCGGGAGCCGCCGCCTTCAACGTTCGGACGATGAGGTCGCTCAAGCCTCCCCGGTGGATCGCGCTCGCCAAGCCAACGAGGACGATCACCCCCTGCACCAACACCAACTCCCCGATGAACGCCATGGAACGGGCATGGCTGAAGCCGTCCGCGGCCCGGAATCGACGGAAGGCGTCGCCCACCAGTCGTAGCCGGCCGGTTCGCGAGAGTGTCTCCCAAGCGTCGTCGCCACTCAGACTCCGAGTCTCCGGAACACCGTTCGCCGAACTCATCCAACCTTCCCTTCTGGAACGCACACGGTGATAGCCGCGGGCTCGATCTCCACGGTGAAGCGCTTTCGAGGCTTACGATCACCACCATCCAGCTCGTAGGGCGTCTTGCGATCGAGCCGGATATCGAACGAACGTCCGCGGGTCGTCCTGACGAACGGAGACCGCTCCGGCTGCCCTGCGGCGGTTCGCCCGGCGATCCTGATCCACTGCGTGAGTCCCTTCGCTGTCACCACTCCGACTTCCAACCAACCGTCGTCTGGCTCAGCTTCGTTGAAGGCCGTGATCCCGCCCACGATCTTCCCCACGTTGCCGAACAACACGCAGCTCGTCTTGACCTTTGACCATCGCTTGCCGTCGACGCGGATCCGAGCGCGAACCTGCTTCATGCGGAGGTGTTTCGCGCCGGCCACTATGTATGAGAGGCGCCCGAGGAGATCCTTCGTCCCAGCGCCCGCGTCGCGGATCATCAAAGCGTCGAGACCGATGCCAGCCATGACCGCGAAATGCTCCCCGTTGATGAGGCCCAGGTCGAGCGACCGTCGGGCACCCTGAAGGCCGACATGCACCGCGCCTCGGATATCTTTCGGAACACCCAGATTCGTTGCCAGAAGGTTGGCCGTCCCGGCAGGGACGATCGCGATCGCGACGCCCGACCCGGCGACGGCGTCTAGGCACTGCTGCACCGTCCCGTCACCGCCCCAAACGAAGATCACATCGGCACCATCGCCGAGCGCAGCTCGAGCGTACGCGCCCACCTGCTTGCTCTTGGAGACTTCCCGCCACCAGGGCTCGGTTACCCCTTCGGCGTACAGGATCCGTCGAAGCTCGGGGAGCCCACCCTCCAACTCCTTCTCCGCGTGCGCGATGACGGCGACGGAGGTCATCGACCCACCTCCACCATCGGGCCGGTCGGATCCGCGAAGATCGGGGCCTGATGCGGTTCGTGTCGGTGTCGCCAGACCGATGCGGTGCAGCCCACGACGACCCAGGCGATCCAGAGCGCCAGCGTCCCGAGGAGGACGCTACCCAGCACGTCGCTTGCGTAGTGCATCCCGCGATAGACGCGCGAGACGCCGACGACCACCGGGATGAGCAGCACGATCGCCCAGATGACCGTGCGCAGGAAGCGGTTCCGAAGGTGTGGAGTGAGCAAGACGGCCAGAGCGATGTAGAGCGAGATAGCAGCGGCGGTATGTCCGGAGGGGAAACTCTTCGTCGGAGGAACGACGTCGAGCCGGATCACCGTTGGACGGGGCCGGTCAACGAGGGTCGACGATGTGAGAGCGACCGCCGCCTCGAGGCTGACGGCCGTCACGAGGTATCCCACGTCTCTCCACCGACGAACGATCGCCAACACGATGACCGCAACCAGCTCACCGCCCACGATGACCGCCGTCGCCCCGAGCCCCGATCCGATGACGGTTGCCGTGTTCAGGCCGCTGGTTCGATGTACCACGAGCCAGGTTGAGATATGGGTGTCCCATCGCCCGATCGAACCGCTCATCGGGCCGTGGGTGATGAACAGGCCGACTCCGACCAGGACCGCGGTCATGCCAAGGAAGCTGAGCAGGACCAGGATGGCGCAAAATAGCGCCGGGGGGTGATGCCGGAACCGTTCGCCGAATCGATCCGTGATCTCCATCGGTTGATGTTTCACGCGAACGCCCTGCGGTAAACCTCTCGCCGAGAGATATCTGGCGCGAGACATCTGGAGGACACATGCTCGTGGGGATCGTCTTGGCGGTCAGCGGGATCGCTGGCTTGGCGGGCGCCGCCACTGCCCGGCACTGGCCTGCCGCCGATCCCTCGGCCGAGGCCACGCGGGCCTTCGCCTCGCGGCCGCTGAACCGCAGTCGGGTCGCTCGCTTCCTGCGCGCTCGATCGGATCCGGCGGCGGCGACCGGGCTCGCCCTGTCCTTCACGCTCACGTTCGTCGTGGCCGCCGGCACTCTGGTCGGCGTCCTGGTCTATCTCCTGCGGACGCATCCCGCTCTTGCCGCCGCTGACCTCCGGGTCGCTCTGTGGGGGGCTGCGCACGCGACCTCCTTCTCGACGACGGTGTTCCGAGCGATCACTCAGCTTGGCGGCACCGTCACGATCGTCGTGCTTGGGTCGGTCGTGGGTGCGGTCATTGCCCTTCGATCGCGACGCGTTTCGCCTCTGTTGTTCGTTGCGCTCGTCCTCGGGGGGAACGCCGCGATCGTGAATCTCATCAAGGTGCTTGTCGATCGCGCCCGACCGACCGTCTCCGTGCTCACCGGCTTCAGCGGGAGATCGTTCCCCAGCGGCCACTCGGCTGCAGCCGCGGCGTGCTACGGATCGGTCGCGCTCCTGGTGAGTCTGCGATGGTCACCGAGGCATCGCGCGGCCGCGTGCGGCGCAGCGGTGGCGGTAGCAGTGGCGGTGGCATGGTCGCGTGTGCTGCTGGGCGTTCACTGGGTCTCCGACGTCATGGCCGGGCTCGCCATCGGCTGGAGCTGGCTCGCGCTATGCGCGATCGCGTTCGGTGGGCGCACGCTCCGGTTCGGCGCACCCGCGCGCGCGGCTGGGCTGAGCGGCGAGGCTTCGCCTGCAGCGTCATCGCGCGGTCGCTCCGAAGCCTCCGCTCAGTGATCGGGACGCGCGATGGTCATCGCCGTGAGTGGGGACGCCGGGTCGGTTCGAGCCGCCAGGTCTCCAAGCGACACGATCCCGATCGCGCGTCCACACTCGACGACGGGGACTCGGCGAACATCTTGATCACGCGTCAGGAAGTCCACCTCCTGAACCAGATCGTTCGGCCCGACGACGGTCGGAGTGGGAGTGAAGTAGCCCTCGATGGACGTTGAGGTGGGGTTCACCTCTTCCGCACACGCACGGATCACGATGTCGCGATCCGTGAGGAGGCCGACGACGCCGTCCGCGGCCGGGTCAACGATGATCACGGCGCCGATGTCATGCTTCGCCAACACGCTCGCTGCTTGGCTCAGCGTCGCGTCCGGGCCGATCGTTTCGGGAAGTACCGTCATGATCTCGCTCACTCTCCGAGTGTCGACGAGGGACATCGATGTGGGTGACCATCGGAGCGCCTTCAACCAGTCAGGCTCGCGGGAGCCCACGACGAATCCTGCGCAGAATCCTCCGATCGTGCCGATCATTCCCATAGGTCCGTACCTCCTGAAGTTGGATAGACGAGGCATACCCTGATGCGCGGCGACCTAAGCGGCGACTAGTACCGGTTCTGTCGTTTCATCGCGCGCGGACGCCCATCCGGATCCACCAACACTCGATACAGGGGGCGTGACCACCACGCCTGCAACGGCTGCAACTCGGGCAAACGGTGGGTTCGGAGGCGTCCGTTCGGTCGCGATCCGTGGGCGCCCGTTCGATGCCATTCATCCAGCTCCGCGGCCGCCGACCGAGCGAGATCGAACGCTTGGAGCGGATCGATCAGATCGTCCATCGTCTCCGATCCGAGGTGCTCCTGCATGAGTGTCATCCGGAGATCGCGCGCGAACACCCGCGCTCCGTCGCCAAGTCCTCCCGGGTCGGCGGGTACACGGCCGTCGAGCTGCTCGTCCAATACCCCGATCGAGAGTTCCGAGTCATGCGTCCAGGAGCGTCGGTTGAGGTTGTCTGAGCCCACCGCTGCCCAAACATCGTCGACCACTACGGTTTTCGCGTGCACGTAGATCGGTGTCCCGGCCTCGTTCTCCAGGTCGTAGATGGCGAATCGGTCCCCTCCTGCCTCGGAGAGCCGATCGACGAGATCCAGCTGCGCGACACGGTAGGGTGGTCCCGAGAGAGGTCCGTTGCGATCGGGCACGCGGGGAACGACCACCATGACTCGAAGATCTCGCACGTGTCGGAGCGCGGCCTCGAACAGGTCGGCCACCTCGCGTGACCACATGAATTGATCTTCCACGTAGATCAGGCAGCGCGCGCGCGAGAACGCGCGCTCGTATGCACGCACGATGCTGCGCTCGCCCTGGAGCGCGAATGGATAGGGCGGGCGCTTCGACGGATAGGTCCGAAGCACCTGGATCGCATGGGAGCCGACCGGCGTCGGGTCTGTCGCCTGGTCGGGCAGACGGTCGCGACGATCGGGCTCTTGCGCCAGCCGCGAGATGAACACGCGCCAGGGAGTTCGGCGACCTGCGAGTGGCGTGGGGTCGTTCCATCGTTCACGGAAGGTATGGTCCAGGTCTCCGATCGCGGGACCCCTCACTGACACCTGAACGTCATGCCACGGAGGTCGCGCGCCGTATGCCTCATCGAGCTCCTCGATCTGAGGGTCGCCGAGGTGCTGCTCGTCGTCACGCCGACCGTGGCAGAGATCGATCCCACCCACGAATGCCAGATCCTCTCGATCGGGCGAGGCGTGCCTGAGTAACACCAACTTCTGGTGGTGGGACCCGGCGCGTCGCACGCGCTGATCCAGCAGGAGCAACCCTCCCGCGTCATTGACTCGTTTCGCAAGCTCTAGATGGTGCTCTAGATGGAACCCCGTGACCTTCGGGTGTGACCTCCACACGAGGCCTCGGATCTTGACGCCGCGCTCCGCGAGGTCCGCCAATACCTCGGCGAACTCGACGTCGTCGACGAGGTGCTCGTCCGGGTCGCCTCGCCAATCGGCGAAGTGCACGGCGTCCCCCGCTTGCATCTCGCACAGCGCTCGGTGCAGGTGCTCGAAATACGACCGACCGTGAACCAGAAGGTCGACGTGGTTCCCTACGGTGTACCCGAGACCGTTCCCACGTCTGCCATCGATCTGGGATCCCGGGTTTCCGCGGTCTTCCGGGCTGAGGAACCACCGCTCTATCGCTTCGTCAGGCACCGGCGAAGCCAACCTGGGCAGCCTCACTCCAACACCGAAGCCAGACCGCGTACGTGACGTCATGGATCCTCGCCGAACTTGACGGAGACGCGCTCGGATGGCAAAGCCTCTTCCTGACGCGCTTGCAGCGACAGCGCCTTCTCGTCTTCGGGGCGGGTCGGCGGCGGCAGGACCGATCTCGGCCAGAGTCCTCGGCTCCGAACGACGTTGACCTCCGCCGCGATCACCGTGAGCTGCGCGCCTAGGTACAGCCACGTCAGGAGTCCGATGACGACGGCGAACGTGCCGTATGTGTTGCTCGCTCCACGGATGTGTCGATCGACGATGTAAGCGCCGATCGCCTGAAGGATCGTCCAGATCACACCCGCGATGGTTGCTCCGGGTAACACGTCGTTCCACGAGACCTGCGCGCTCGTCATGGATCGGAAGATCACCGCTATCGCGACGACGTTCAGCCCCGCGGAGAGGGCGAGTCCGGCCGCAACTGCCCTCCACGATCCGAGCGCAGCCGCAACCCCGGCCGTCGCCGTCGCCACGAGGACCATCAGCCCGAGTGCGACCAAGGCGATCAGCCCTCGGATCACCCGAGCGAGCCAGGCGGACCGTTCGCGGCGCGGGACGTCCCATACCTCGTCCATCGCGGATTGCATCGAGGCGAGCACCGCCAGACCGGCCCAGATGGCGCCGACGAGGCCCACTGTCAACACGAGGGTGTTGCCGTTGATCGAGCCGATGTTGGATCGGATCTGACCCCCGATCAACGGGAACTCTGCCAGGGCAGAGTCGAGAACGCGGCGCTGGAGTTGCTGGTTGCCGTGAAGGACGAACGCCGCGATCGTGTCGAGCACCATGAGCAACGGGAAGATCGAGAAGAACCCGTAATAGGCGATCAGCGCCGCGAGCGATCCGCCACTGTCGTCTCCGAACTTGCGCATGACCGCGACCGGGAACGCAACGACACGATGTCCTTGTTGCCACGCGTCGGTTCGCTGGCGAAGCCTGCGTGGGTCTGCAGCCATACGGACCTTGTCGATCAACTTGAGGAAGACGCGGGGGACGCGATCGGCTCGGTGTTCGACGTAGCCGTTACACCCTCGGATAGCGACTTCGCCTTTTGGACGATCTGCCTGTAGCGCTCACGGCCGTCTCGGGTGCCCAGCACATACGCGCCTGCAGCGATCAAGAGTGCCCGGATAAGGTGAGGTCTGCGGCTCTCCTTCACGGTGACCTTGTGCGCTTCGAGACCCTTCAGAGCAGCCTTGAGCGAGCTTCGCTCTGCGTCGAGACCGTCGCGCAGTAGACCCACTTCGCTCCGCAGGCGATCGTTGTCCCGATCCAGCTTCTCCATCCGCGAACGCTCGAGGCGCTCACGGCCGCGACCGGCCATCCCGCTCAGTCGGTCGGCGATTCCGTGGTTCTTCATCGTCCTCTCCTTCGTGTCGTGGAGTTCAGTATCGCTCCGACTCAGGACAGGTGGCCGCAGCGCGGACACTCGGACCAACAGCCGAGGGGATCGATACGAAACGCGCCGCGGTCGCCGCAATGAGTGCAGGTTCGCACGTCTGGTCCATCCGAAGATGCTGTCACGTGAGCCGCTCGTCTCTCTCGACGTAACGAGCCATATTGCGATCGGAACCACTGTTCGGCTCGGCTCTCTGGTTCCTGTCGGATCTTGACCTGCATCGCCATCGTGGCTCACTCCTTCTGACCGGTCCGACCAGGATTGTTCCCCGAAGCGGTCGAGGCGAAACACGCGTGCGCGGTCACCGCTGGGAAGTGGGGTTGATTTCGGTCTCTTCGACGATCCGCTCGACCACGTCTGCTGCGATATCTTCCCCGTCGCGCTTCTCCGTCTCTTCTGCTTGCGCTACCTCAACTCGCGCCGCCTGCCATGCCGACCAGTGACCTGATACGAGTGCCCAAAGTGAGAGGGCTGCGACGTAGGTGACGCTGTTGATCCAGCCGGTGGCGATCGAGATCGGGATCATCAGGACCCAGAAGATGGTCAGCCAGCCGTTCACTCGGCGCATGAACACAGGATCGCCTTGAACAGATGCCCACAGCGACTTGATGACAGTCATCGAGACTCCTGTCCCTTCGTAAATCGTTCTATCGACGCGAGCCCCTCGCGCGTGTCTTGAACCGATCGGCACGCGCGAGGGGCGAGCGCGCGATTCGTCCTTTCCCGCGGATCGAGAAACGAAACACGCCCAGATCGATCTCGGTTTCAGGATCGACCGAGCGGGGTATCGCCGTTGCCATGACCGGCAAGCCAGCACACCGACCGACCGACCGAGGCTCGGAGCCCATCGCGAGAGTGGGTGCGATCCGCGTCTATCCCGACGGACTACTCCTCGTGCGTGGTGACTTCGTGATCACGGACGAGCACGGGAGGGTGATGGAGATCGATCGCAAGGTCGTGTCTCTGTGTCGATGTGGTCGAAGCGGGCTCGCTCCGCTGTGCGATGGATCGCACGCGAAGTCTTCTAACGTCGGCAAACGCGTGAAGAACCCCCCCGGCGCGTAGCCGAAGCTCCTGGGACGTCCACCGAACTCGTCATCCGGAGGCCTGTAGCTCATAGGCTCCCGTAAGTAAGCTCGAGTTACCTTCGCGCCACGAACCGAGCAGGTGAGCCGCGAACCCGGACTCCATCAGGTCGAGCGCTCTCGCCCCGAACACGATGTCGTCGGCAAGCGCTGGTTCTTCGAGGGCTAATGCGCCGGCGAGATCGTACGTCGCGATCATGTCGTGGACAGCGTCGGCTTCCACGTGCTCGTCGTAGAACGTGAGGCCCGAACCTTCGTAGCCGAGGCGCCGGAGCCCGCGGCCGTAAGAACGATTCGGGATCGAGGAGCCCAACTCGAAAGCGGCGAGATGCCCGACCGCCGCGCCCCGCAGCCGACGGTTCAACCCGAAGAGAGACATCAGGTTGACGGTAGCGAGCGTGGAGCCGGGGATCGCGTCGACGTAGTGCCCGTAGGTCGTGTAGAGGCCTAGCGCACGCATGGTGTCGGCAAAGAGCGACGAGTGCATCCGCTGCTCGTCGCCGCCGCCGTACTCATCCGCCTGGATCTCGACGAGCGCCGCCTTTGCGCTGCCTCTCAGACGCGGGATCACCCACGTATGCGGATCTGCTTCCTTCAGGTGATACGCCGATCGGTGGATCACGAACTCGCGGAACCGAGCGAGCGAGGCTTCCCGAGCCAGATATCGAGCGAGCGTTGATGGCGACCCCGATGCCAAGCTCCGCAAGACCTCGGGCACTGATCCATGGGCGACGGGGACTCGTTCGACCGACGCGCGGATCGCATCTTCGAACAGCCGCTCTGCCGCGGTGCGGAATCCGATCGCTCGTGTATCCCACTCCAAGCGAGCGTCCACACCCTCGAAACCACGGTAGTGCAACTCGTAGCATAGATAGAGCGCAAGGTGAAAGTCGTCATCATTCAACGGGTTGTCGGGAACCGTAAGTACCGACGGCAGCGACTGCCCGCGTCCCTGAAGGAGCGTTGTCACGGCTGTCGAGAGTTCTCCTCGCGCAGTAGGGAGCCTCGGTTCCGAACCGTGCTGCTTCGCGTCCACTCTCAACCTCTTCTCCCTTTAGAGAACTGAGCCAACTCGTTGTCCTTACGGTGTTCCTTGGGGAAGCACGTCGTCGGGATGCACCTCCATCAGGTGCTGGGACACCGCAAGCTGCGTGTCAAACGCCTGCCCACACACGTGACAAACGCCGATCTCTGGGTCCCCGCGCTGTTCGTCCGTCTCTGTCATCGCTTCCTCTGTGTCTCAAAGAGCGCGAACCGCCGATGTGGGCTCGCCGCATGCGTGGCCGACAAAGAACCGATACCCAACCCGGTGGCACTCAACACTTCGCGGCGGGGAAGTTTGGCGACCCCCAAGCTGGGTATCTGAGCTCGACTGAAGAAGGAGGTACGAGGATGCTTGCAGCGATCGGTTTGGGACTGGTCGGGACGGTCTTGGTGGTCGTGCTCGTCATCGCGATGTTGATGTTCTTCCTCCGGAGGGCCTAGATCACGGCAGCGCGTCCTGTCTCGCGCGGAGCTGAAATCTCGGCAAACGCACATCGGTCGCAAGAAGGCGCGGGTTACGGAGGACAAGCCGATCGCCGGCTGAAGGAACTTCCGCCCCGCAGGTTTGGCACGACCCATCTTTGGAAACCAATACCTCGGGAACTGAGCGGTTGAAGGATGGGCACCGTGACCGTATTCAGGCGTAGGAGGAGCGATGACGCTATTGCATTGCCTGGTTTGTGACGATCTTCGAGCCCTCACCGAGGGGGCGGGAGAGGGCCGCTGCGCCTGCGGCAACTCGAGCGCGGAACTTGCGAATGGCTCGGTGATCGTGCACGGTCCCTGTCGCGTGGTTTGGGTTGACGATACGCAAGTGGTGACGACCGTGGTGGGCTCCGTCGAGTGGCCGGAGATCGCCCCGGCCGTGGTGCGCAAGCCTGTTCCACCACTGATCTGAAGGGAAGTATGCTCGCGGGGATGCAGGTCGCCGATGGAAGAACCGTCTTCAGTCACGAGGCGATGCTCTATGAGGGGCGGGACGACTTCATCCGGCAGACGCTGCCGTTCATCCGTGATGCGGTCATCACGAAGCTACCCATCCTCGTTGCCGTCGATCGATGGAAGATCGACGAGCTCCGGCGTTCTCTTGGAGCGGACGCAACGACGGTTCGGTTCGAGGATATGGCAAGGATCGGGCGGAACCCTGCGCGCATCATCCCCGTCTGGCGAGCGTTCGTAGACGAGCATTCCGCGGGAAACGAGAGAGGGATGCGTGGGATCGGCGAGCCGATCTGGGCCGGTCGCAGCGCGGACGAATTGGTCGAATGCGAGCGGCACGAAGCCCTGCTGAACGTGGCTTTCGCTTCGCCCCCAGCCGCTCTTCGCCTGATCTGTCCTTACGACACTGGCTCGCTTCCCGCTTCGGTGATCGAGGAGGCGCGGCGTAACCACCCAATCGTCACGAACGAAGGTGCCTCGGCGCGGAGCGAGACGTACAAGGAGCTGGATGCGATCGCGAGGCCGTTCGATGCCCTGCTTCCACCTCCGGCAGAGATCCCCGACGAGATGGTTTTCGATGAGTACCGACTCCATGAACTGAGGATGTTCGTGAAGGCTCAGGCAATGGAGCGAGGCGTGGAACCGGCTCGAGTGCCAGACGTGATCCTCGCCGTCGATGAAACGGCAACGAACAGCATCCGGTACGGGGGCGCCGGCGGGATCCTACGGATCTGGTCGCAGGACGGAAAGATGATCTGCGAGGTCCACGATCACGGTCTCATCGACCAGCCACTCGTCGGCCGGGTGACGCCCGATCCCAAGGAACCGGGCAGGTTCGGACTCTGGTTAGCGAACCAGCTTTGCGACTTGGTCCAGGTGCGGACCTCGACAGACGGTTCAACCGTTCGACTCCACATCGATGTCGCCTGAATCGGTTTGGTGTTTTCGGGAGAGCGCACCCTCAAGTTCGTGCTTGAGGTGAATCGGAGGCAGCGTCGCGCGCAACGATGAGCCGGGTCCAGAGGATGGGCCCGGCTCATCGAACGACTTCACCTCTTAGCTCATGGCCTTCTTGATGCCTTCCTTGAAGTCCTCTGCAGCGTCTTTCACTTTGCCGCTGGCCTTCTCGACGCCACCTTTCACCTGATCACGCTTTCCCTCAGCCTCGAGATCACGGTCGTTCACCGCTTTGCCCGTGGCCTCCTTCACCTTCCCCTTCGCGTTGTCCCACGTGCCTTCGGTTCGATCACGTTCGCCTGCCATAGACCTGACCTCCTCTGGATCGTTGCATGTAGCGGTTCCCAGATGCATCGAGTCCCAAACCTCCGCCTCTGATCGTCGCGGAACCGCGGGATACATCGTTTAGCGACTCCAGGTCCGGGGTACCGCGATGGCTGAAGGAGGTGCTGTGGATGGCACCGTTCTCACGAAGGAGGAAAGAACATGTTGGCACTTCTTGCGATGACCGGAGGTGCAGCGACGCTGTTGTGGGTTCTGGCGGCGATCCTCGTGATCGCCGGAATCATCGCGCTGTTCCGAGGCGAAGTACTCGCGGGCGTGGCGCTCATCATCGTTGGCTTGCTGGTGGGGCCCGGTGGCGTAAGCATCTTCAAGTAGCAACGCGCGCTAGCCGGGGAGAGAACCTAGACGTCCGGCTCCTCTCCCCGGGCCCCTTCCGAGGCGATCGAAGCGTCGTTCGCCGCAACTCGCAGCCGCTCAAGCGTGTTCGAGAGGATCCGGGAAACATGCATCTGGGAAACGCCGATCTCTTCGGCGATCTCCGACTGCGTCATCTCCGAGAAGAAGCGCAGGTAGAGAACCCGTCGTTCGCGATCTGACAGATCCTTGATCGCCGGTGCGATGGCGATCCACCGGTCGATCGACTCGAGGGATGGGTCGGTTCCTCCCATCGTCTCCACTGGACTGGGCCCTTCATCGCCGATCGGCGCATCAAGGGACTCAGTGGAGTATGCCTGTGCGGCGTCCATCGCTTCGAGCACATCTTCGGGTGTCGCCTCCAGACGGTCCGCGACTTCCTGAATCGTGGGCGAACGGCCCAATTCCTGTGACAACTGCGGGATGAGCCGGTTCATCCGGAGTCCCAGCTCCTGCAACGACCGTGGGATCCTGATCGCCCAGGTCTTGTCCGGAGGTACCGCTTCAATTCCCCGAGGATCGTTGCCGCCGCGTACGTGGCGAAGCGGACCTCTCGCGTCGGATCGAAGCGATCGATGGCGCTCAGGAGCCCGATAGCGGCCACCTGATTCAGATCTTCGATGGGTTCTCTGCGACCGGCGAATCGTCGCGCGAAGTACTCGGCGAGCGGCTGGAATCTGGCGACGAGTTCATCCCTGGCCGTATCGTCTTCGGGGATGCGCTGGAATAACCGAAGTACCTCAGCCTCGTCGACCTCGCGTTCATCGAAGGGCGTCATGTGGCTCGTGCGTCGAGCGTTCGCTTGACGAACGAGATCGTCGGCGTCCCCTGCTCGGATCGAGTGAACGATGCGGCGTCGGTGAGTCCGGAGATCACCTGCCAAGGAAGCATCGATCGATAGTCGTCGGGAGGCCAGAGTTCTATCGACGAGTCAGTTCCGATGGTCGCGGTGAGCTCCCCGTCGGACGGGTAGAGACGCATCTCCAAGTGCGCGGCGTCCCGGGCCGTGGTCAACAGGAACGCCACCGCCTCATCGACCGCGAGGCGAAGGTCGTCGATCGCATCGAGGGGTAGTGCCATCCGTGTGGCGACGCCACCGGTCACCGTTCGGAGCAGCATGAGGAACTCGGCTCGAGCCGGAACTTTGACGTATACAGACCGATCAAGGAGCTCTTCCACGAGTGTCCCTATACTAGCGAGGCACATGAATGGGACCGCCCTTATCCACCAAGGGCTGACAAGGCGAGAGCGGAGGACATGGATTTGACCTTCAAGAACGCGACCGTCGGCGCATGGAACGTTCTTTCCGTCGCGGGCGAGCTCGATATGCACACGTCGCCTACCCTCCAGGAACGACTCGACGCATCGACCGTCGGAGAAGCACCGAAGGTCGCGCTGGATCTCTCGGCCGTTCCGTTCATGGACTCCAGCACCCTCGGGATCCTCGTTGTCCACCACAAACGGCT
This sequence comes from Actinomycetota bacterium, assembly GCA_050692375.1. Lineage (GTDB taxonomy): Bacteria > Actinomycetota > UBA4738 > UBA4738 > HRBIN12 > JBBQVZ01. The sequence goes on along the minus strand of JBOGVK010000176.1, from coordinate 28,051 downwards.
CGTCGAGCATGGAGGCACCTTGGCCCTCGTGGGCGTTGCCGGTTCGCCGCGGAAGGTGCTTTCCATCACAGGGATCGACCGTGTGATCCCGCTGTATGACCAGGCTTCCGACCTTCCTCAGGACTGATGTCGGTGTCTGTCGCTGGGATCACATCCGGCGATCAACTGTCCCTCGAGATCCCGCTGGGCGCCGCTCATATCCTCACCGCTCGGTTGTTCGCCGGAGGCGTGGCACGAACTCTCGAACTGGGCGAAGAGACCGCCGATGTGCTGCGGCTCACGTTGACGGAGATCTGCTCGGAGGCGGTCGAGCGGCGACGGGCGGGAAGGATCATCATCGCCGTCTCGACTGACACCGTCCCGATCCGGGTGAGCGTGGCGGCGATCGGTGCCCTCGATGACGAGGCGCATACCGACTCAACCGAAGCGACCTATCGAAAGACATTGATCGACGCGTTGGTGCCCGGTGCGATAATCGTCGAGGAGCGAGACCGCCTGACCGTCGCGTTCACCGTGTGACCGGCTAACGATCGACAACGCGTCCGGCTTCGACCAACCTTCGCGTTCCGGCGATGTGTAGCGCTCCGGCGCTTGGGTAGAGACCTGAAAGACGATCGTCCACGGAGCCAAGGAGGATCACCGATGCACACGAGTCCGTTCGATGTCTTGACGGGGGCCCGATCGGGGCGACCCGAGCCCCAACCTACACCGATCCCCGGTCCAGTGCCTCCCCCCGTGCCATCGCCGCCCACGCCCACGCCGGCGCCGCAGCCGATCCCCGCCACACCCGCGCCCGCTCCACCGGCACCTCCCGACCAACCGCCGGTTCCCACGGTGTAGAAGCTTCTGCCCGTCGGGTCAGTTTCGACATCTCAACACGAGCACAGCGACATCATCTGTGCGCCGATCGTCGACACCGGAGACAGCCGCCTTGATCCGATCAGCGATCGCATCCGGTGACATCCCTGCCGACCCGGCAAGCAGCTGAGGGATCGTTTGGCTCTCCCATTCTCGGTCGCGTCCCGCTTCCAACACCCCATCCGTGAGCATCACGAGGACGTCTCCTGGAAGCAGGTCGACGACCTGGTCCGAGACCTTGATCTCCTCGAACATGCCGAGAAGCGTCCCGGGCACGCCCACCTCCTCGACATCGCCGTTCGCGCGCAAGACGACTGGTAACGGATGTCCCGCTACCGCAACCGTCAGGCGGACCCCTTGGTCATATGGACGGATCCGCACGACGGCAGCGGTGCAAAACTCGCCTCTTCCTTCATCGAGTTCTTCCAGCAAGGCCTTGTTCAGCTTCACGAGGGCCTCACTCGGTTTCGTGTCCTGTCGGCTCACCGCGCGGGTCGTGAACCGGACGAAGCCCATGAGGGCCGCAGCCTCCGGACCCTTACCGCAGACATCTCCGATCACGGCCTTCCAGCTGCCATCGTCCATCTCGAACAGATCGTAAAAGTCCCCGCCAGCCTGGAGGACGTCACCGGCGGGTACATACCGTGCCGCCACCTCGACCCCTGGGATACGCGGCAGCCTCTTCGGCAAGAGCCGTTCTTGCAGCGAGCGGGCGGCATGATCCCGTTCCCGATACAGCCGAGCGTTGTCGATGTCGAACGCCGCCCGACTCGCCAGATCCTCGCCTAGACCGAGATCGTCGTCGGTATAGTGCTTCCCGGACTCTGCCCACACCATCGTGAGCACCCCGACGGTTCGGCCGCGGGCGATCAGCGGGATGTACATCACGGAGCTCAGTTGGAAGCGCTCGACGACATCCAGCAACTCGGGATCGGTGATATCGGAGGCATCGACCAGCTCTTGTGCTATCTCCGGGATCAGCTCAGATACGCCGGTGCGCGCGACGTGGGCTACCCCCGAGGTAGCCGAGGCGGCTGGAGGGAATCGTCGCCGCAACTCACGTGCCCATTCAACCTTCGCCGGGTCGACATGCGCTATCGCGATCAGGGATAGCGATCCGTCGGGTTCAAGGACGTCGACCGCACACCAGTCGGCCATCACAGGAACGGCCAACCCGGCGACGCGTTGGATCGTTTCTTCCCAGTTCAGGGAGCGAGCGAGCTCATGCGTCGCATCGGCCAAGAACGACTGCGCTTGCAGCCTTCTCCGGCGCTCAGTGATGTCGACGAAGACGTTCACGACATGACGGATCTGTTCGTCGGCGTCGAGCAGCGGCGTGGCACGGACGATGACCCATTGATCGTCGCCGCCCGAGCGTTCCCGGAATCGAACCATCGCTTCGGGCTTCCGTTCCCCTTTCAGCGCTCGATGACCTGGCAGCTGGTCCATCGGCAGGGGAAGGCCGTCCTCATCCAGGAGCTCGAACCGGCCCATGATCTCCTCGATCGAGGCTCGTTGCAGGTCCTGCCCCGAAGCGAAGCCAGTCATACGACCAGCGGCGTCGTTCGCGTAGATGAGCCGCCCGTTCGCATCCTGGACGGTGATCCCGTCAGGACTGCTACTGGTGATGATCTCGAGGATGTCCCACCCGGGTTCTCGCAAGCTCTCGATGGGTTGCGTAAGGCGTACCTCCGCTTCGTCCATATCTTCATTCAAGTCTTCGGGTACGTCTTAGACAAGATGCCTTCAGCCTACGTTGATTGCGTCGTGCCCTCAGACGAGTTTGAGTTCGCGGAGGGACCTGGAGATACCGAGGGTGTGGATGGCTCTTCGACCGGGTAGACCATGGTGATGGACACCGATGAGGTCTCTTCGGTAGCAGGGCCGAGATGGCGATTGGATCTCCGCGTCCTCGCTCGTTCGGAATCGCTGGTCACAGTGCGACGGTCCTTGGCGGCGCTCGCGATCTCTCCCGAACTTCTGCATGATGCGAGGTTGCTCGTATCGGAGCTTGTCGGGAACAGCATCCGGCATTCGGGGCTGCGAGCCGATGAGTACGTGCGCATCGATGTGGATCGGTCCGGAGCACGCCTTCGGGTTACGGTCCATGATCGCCTAAGTTCCTCGGCTCCCATCCCTGTCGCCGACCCGATAGGTACTCTTCCAGTCGCTGCATCTGGGTGGGGCCTGTTCATCGTCGATCGACTCGCAAGCCGTTGGGGAACCAACGAAGCGGGATATTGGTTCGAGCTCCAGCTAGATGGAAACGAGCGACACCCTGAGGTGCATCAAGATGTCGATGCGAGTGGCGATCAAGCCGGGCCGAGTAATCGGATCCACTCGGCTCCCAAGCCTGATCACAACCAGCGCTAACGCATCCCTCTGCCTAAGTGCAGCGGGGTGCGAACTGATGACAACCGGCTGCGGGGTACACCCGTGTCTTGCACTCACGACATCCGACGACTGCCCATCGGGGCCTACGCTGCTGCCTGAGCGTGTCACAAAATGTGGACACGCCCTGTGTCCGGACGGCCTACTTGTGCCGGCCGAAAGAGTGTTGCGTTGTGGTCCAGGGGCGAGTTACTTGATGCTCGCCCCTGGACCGGCCGCTCCCCGGACCTGTCACTTACGCTCGGGTATCCTCCGGCTTCGGAGCGCCAGTTCCAGTGCGTGCACAAGCTGATCCGGTGTGAAGGGCTTCGTGATGTAGCCATCGGCTCCGGCGTCCCTGCCAGCTATCTGGTCTTCGAGCCCCACCCGAGCGCTCACGATCACCACGGGCAGATCGTGGGTGGCCTCCTCATCGCGGATGATGCGAAGCACCTCGAGGCCGTCGAGCGTTGGCATCATCACATCGAGCAACACGACGTCAGGCTCACACAAGGCCAGTAGCTCGAGGCCTTCCCAACCGTTGGTTGCCTCTACGACCTCGTGGCCATCGATTGCCAAATTGATCCGGCAGAGTGCTATGAGATCTGGGTCGTCGTCGATCACCAAGATCTTCACGGTGCCACCCTTCCACGGGTTTCGCCCCTTGATGCTTCTCTTCGGCATCTCATCGAGGTTCCTTCACACAAACAGAGGATGCGAGTGCCATCCCACTCCGACTCGCCAAACCTTCGGTGGCACTCGTCGCTCGGCGTCATCCGACCGAATCAATCAGTGACACCCGCCGAACGAGAAGTGCCCTGGGTCGCTCGTCGGGAGGGGCTCGCACCACCCATTTGCCTTCAGCGCATCGACGATGGCAGCCGTATCCAAGCCATGCTGGTTCGTGTCGATCGCCGCTCCCATCTGATGCCAGGACTTGCCCGGTGGTGCGCACCGTCCCGGGCACTCCGAGTTCCCACAGATGTTCAGGCAGGCCACGCGCTGCTCGGCGCACGAGCGGTAGCTCCAAACCACCGGGATCCGCTGGCCCGCGCGCTGCTCGGCCCGCTTGAACGCGGCCATCGCGAGGGGTTGGAGCGTGACGCCCTGGTAGGTAGTGAGCGGCGGCGGGCTGGCGCAGGCGTCGGACGGAACCGCGATGCCTGACGCGTGTGGGAGGAGGAGGAAGAGGGCCGCGGCAGCAACAGCCAACGACCCGGCCCCCATCAGGACCCGACCGCGCTTGGTAAGCCGCGAGCAACGGCGCCTCTTTCTGTGGCGTCCAACGAGATGTCCAGCCTCGTGCCGCATGAGCAAAAGGCTACGGGCATCGGCTGACCGGCCGCCGCCTGCAACGAACTCGTCACATCTCTCTGCGATTCGATGCATGGCATCAACCTGGCCACCACCGGGAGGCGCGGGCACCTATGTCCTCCACCTCGAAGCGGCAGTGGGCGTCGTCCAGGATGCGGGCCATGCCGAGGACGAGGCGCTCGAAGGTATCCCAGCCCATCTCATAGGTGTTTGAGCAGCGGAGGACGGTCGGCGGGAGGGGGAAGCTCCATCGGCGCTGCCCACACCTCGTCGTCGTTCGAGATCCTGGTCCAGTCGGCCTCGTCGGCCGCTACGAACCAAGCGCCCCCGAATGAGAGCGCGGGCCTGGCCTCGACCGCTGCAGATACGAGATCGCCGGAGGGCCGTACCGCGCCACCGACGTTGCGAGCGGCCGCACGAGTCCCGGACCTCCGACCGACGCCAAGCACGACGCGGAGAAGACCTTCCCTGATCCGGCGAGTGACGACTCCGGGATCGCGCATACCAGCCCGAGCGCGCCGATCGCATGCCAGGGAAGGAACCAAGGGGTGACGAGCAGATACACGGCCATCAGCGCCATCGCGGCCGGCCAGGGATCGGTGCCGTCGCGGCTCCTTCGCACCTGCCGAACGACCGTCGCCAGCAGGATCGTCATGGCTATGATCCTCACGAGCCCCAACGCGGATCCGCCCGGATGCTCGACGTCGAGCCCGACGAGCATCGCGCTGACGACCCGAGCGACCGCGCCAGCGAGAGAGGCCGACGTCCGGGTCGCGATGGAGACGAGCCCGTCGAACGTGCTCTTCCCGCGCCAGTAGGGCGCGAAGGCGAGCACGGTGAGCGCGGCCGCCGGCACCACCTTGCTCAACGCGCGCCAGTGGTTCAAGCGCCGCCATGTCCAGATGGCGTACACGACCAGCACAAGTCCGGCGTATGCCTTCACGAGTGTCGCGGCCGTGAGCAGCAGGAGGGCGAGCGAAGGCCTTTTGCGGCGATCCGCAACGATCGCCCAAACGAACGCAGCCGCCACCGCGACGTCCGCGTGTCCGGACAAAGCGATCGAGGACAACACGAGCGGATTCAACGCGAACGCGCCGGCCGCAACGGCGGCGCGCCGATCGTGCGAGCCACCACCGAGCTCGACCAAGCCCCACACCGTGACGGCTTCCAGACCGAGCGTGACCGACTTCGCAAGGAGCATCGCTCGAAGGATGCTTCCTCTGGACGCGGAGACGATTCCCGCCATGGCGATCGACCACAGCGGCCCGTAGACCGACACCTGTGTCGGCCATGCGACGTATGGCAGCCAGGCGTCTCGAGCGAAAGCGTCGGGCGCAACGACGTACGGATTCGCTTGGTGCACGACCTGCAGGCGCGCGTAGAGGAGGTATTGGAACAGGTCCTGAGACTGGATCAACGGGGCAACGACGAGCGGCGCGGAAAGGAGCGCCGCCGCGGCGAGGACCTGTCCCAGCGAAGGACCTTCATCGCGCCGAACCGCCCGGATCGACATCGCATACGGAACGAACAGCGCCAAGACGAACCACGTGTACGAGTAACCGGTCGCGCTCGTTCGAGGGCCGTATCCGCCGCCCTCAAGAAGGGGCCGGATGAGCGCGAACGATGGGAACGCAAAGAGCAACGCGACCGCGACGCCGAAGGTCGCTTGAGACGAGTACCGATCGAGAGGGCTCGATGCCACCCGGACAGACTCCGCTCCGCGACCAGATCGCACAAGACAGCCAAGATGACGCAACCCACCGTGGCCCGAGCAAGGGCCTTGATAGGAGAGGAGGAAGGAGGGGCAGCTGGGCAACTCGACAACCGCGGGCGTTAGGGACTCGAGCTGATTGCCTCGTATGAGCCTGATGTCGTGCTGCTCGTTGTGATGATGCCAAGCCTGAGCGGCTCGGGGTACTCCGCATCATCCGAGATCGGGTGGCCACCTGTGATCTGCCGGTTGTGGTCGTGAGCGCCCGGGTGGGGATCGAAGGACCAGATCGCCGGCAGAGACGCCGGAGCCGATGCCTACATCACGAAGCCCTTCTCACCAGAGCTCCTCGTCGACATACTCAAGAAGACTTGCGAGGGCCGATGGGTCGCGGTTTGCCGCGACATCGGGCTGGCCGCTTCTCGCTACTTGGACTTCCGTCTGGCACGATCCTCCCGCGCGGCCCGGAACGCCTGCCATCCAGGGATCCCGTTCACTCCCCCACCGGCGTGTGTGGCCGATGATCCGTGATACAAGCCCCTGATCGGGGTTCGGTAATCCGCGTATCCAGGAGAAGGACGCAGGTGGAAGAGCTGATCCACGGTCAGCTCTCCATGGAAGATATTGCCGCCGATGAGGCCCAGGTCGTGCTCCATGTCGTAAGGACCGATCACCTGTCGGTCGATGACGGCGCCTTTGAAGTTTGGTGCGAGCTCGGTGTAGAGATCGACGATCCGATCGGCGTAGGCCTCGAGCTCGTCGCGATGCGGTTCGGCGCTCCACTCGTGGGGCACCCATTGGCTGAACATCGAGAAGACTTGGATGCCCTCGGGTGCGAGCTCCTTGTCGATGGTCGTGGGGATAGCGCCATCCACGAACGGCGCGGTCGCGCCCTTGTGGTCCATGTGCGCATCTTGGAACGCGCGTTCCGCGTACTCGCGCGAAAAGCACAACTCGACGGAACCTGTGTGATGGTCCTGCTGCTCCTTGCCTGGATCCGCGATGAAGTCTGGGAGCTCGCTCATGGCGACGTTGATCTTCACCACGCCCGAGCGTGACTTCCAGGATTCGATGTCGAGCAAGAAGTCCGCCGGCAGATCGTCACGTTCCACGAGCTGCAGGAACCCGACCTGAGGATGAACACAACTCACCACGGTTGGCGCCCGCAGCTCCTCGCCGCCGGCGAGCGTCACCCCGACCGCCCGACCGTTGCGCGTGAGGATCTGTCGCACCGCCGACCCGATGCGGATCTCCGCTCCGAAGGACTCCGCGGACCCTCTGATGGAGGCGGCCACCGCGCCCATCCCACCCTGCGGGAAGCCCCAGTTGACAACGTGACTCTCACCACCGACGCCGCCGATCGCATGGTGAAGCAAGACGTACGCGGTTCCCGGCTCGTCCGGACCGGCCCACTGCCCGATCAACCCGTCGACCATCATGATCGTCTTCATCTGTTCGGACTCGAACCACCGGTCGAGCAGGTCGGAGATACTCATCGTGAATAATCGGGTGACGTCGGCGACGCCACGCGTTCCCAGGCCACGCATCTTCCAGGCCGCTTGTGCTTGCTGGAACAGATCGCCGAACGCGAGCGAACCGAGGTTGGGCGGGACATGATGCAACAACGGACCCACCACATCGGTGACGCCGTGCAGCCATGATTCCCACGCGGGAAGCGTGTCGGCGTCCTTCTTCGAGAACTGTGCCACCGACGCATGGGTCCGCGCCGGGTCGTCACCGAAGATCGTGATCGAGCGACCATCGGGGAAGGCCTGGTAGTAGGGGCCGAACGGGGTGACCCGATACCCGTGATCGCGCAGACGGAGGTCGTCGATGATGAAGCTGGGCATGAGCGACATGACATACGAGTACGTCGACACGCCGATGTCCGGGTGATCGGCGAACGGGTGGCTCGTGTCGACCGCGCCTCCCACCCGGTCTCGAGCTTCGAGGACCACCACGCGTGCGCCGGCCTTAGCGAAGTACGCCGCCGAGACGAGCCCGTTGTGACCTCCCCCGACGACGATCACGTCGTATGTGTCTGCCATCCCTTCCCCTACGCCGATCTGGAGGCCGATCCCCCCAGGTAGGCCTGGACGACGGCGGTATCTTCGGCGACCGCACTCGGAAGTCCGAGGGCGATCGTCTGCCCCTGATCGAGGACCTGGATCCGGTCGCAGAGCTTCATGATCAAGCGTAGATCGTGATCGACGACGACGACCGAACACCCGAGCGTGGAACGGATCCTGCGGATGTTCTCGAGCAGCTCATCTGATTCAGCCTCGTTCATCCCCGCCGCCGGCTCGTCCAAGAGCACGAGCGTGGGCCGCCGGATGACCGCCCGGGCGATCTCGAGTCGCCGTTGCATCCCGTATGCGAGGTTCGTCGCTTTCTCGCGCTGAACGGCGGCGAGGCCGAACCATTCGAGGACCTCGTCCACGGATCGCTCATCCGTCCCGGGTGGCGAGGTCGCTTCGACGTTCTCGCGGACGGTAAGTTGCGAGAAAAGCCGGATGTTCTGGAAGGTCCTCGTAAGGCCCAGGTCCGCCACCTGATGGGCCTTGCGGCCGCCGATCGGATGGTCTTGAAAGATGATTTCACCGCTCGTCGGCGCGTAGACACCGGACACGACATTGAGCAGCGTTGTCTTTCCGGACCCGTTCGGCCCGATCAGGCCGATGATCTCGCCGGCCTCCACGTCGATGTCCACGCCGGCCAGCGCGGTGATGCCGTCGAAGGTCTTCGTGACAAGCGACCCACGCAAGACGGAAGCGGGCACTCCGATCTCGGCCGGCTTCGCGATCGGCGGCTGCACGTCGGAATTCCCCACCGGCACGGCGCCCGCGGGCGTGCGGCGCCGTGCCGGTACCAGCCGGCGGAGAAGGTCGTCGATCTCCCACCGGTCGAATAGTCCTTCCGGGCGCCAGATCAGCATGAAGATGATGAGCAGCGCGATCACGAACTGGACGGTTCCAGTGATCCGAGGCAGTTGCCAGGGTCCGATCGAGACACCCTGCTCGACCCGGGAGAGCGTGTCGGAGAGGAAGGTGACGATCGCGGCTCCGGCGACTGCCCCCGTGACAGACGCGCGGCCGCCGATCACCAACATCGCGAGCGTCGAGAACGTGAGGGCGAAGTAGAACTGGTTGGCGTCGAACGCGATCACGCTCTGGGCCCAGATCGAGCCAACAGCGCCCACCATGGCCGCGCTGAGGATCCAGGCGGCGTATCGCGTGCGGACCACGTGCGTGCCGCCGGATGCCGACGACAACGGATCTTCCCGCGCCGCCCGAAGCCGAAGGCCAGGGCCCGACTCCTTGTAGATGCGAGCGAGGAAGACGAACGCGATCGCGGCGACGGTGGAAACGACGATCGTCGAACGAACGGGGATACCGAAGAGACCGAGCGAACCCCGGGTGACCCCGTCCCAGTTCAGGAAGAGCGTGTGCGCGACGACGAGCAGCGCGAGCGTGGCCATCGCCATGGTGGATTCGGTCATCCGGATGATGCCGCCGCCCAAGACGGCCGCCAGGACCGCGCACAGGAGCGCGGACGCGATGATCGCGGGGATGAACGACTGTTCAGCTGTGGCGAGGGAGTTCGGGAGCGCGGGCAACTGCAGTGCCTTGACCGCCTGCGGGATAGTGATGAGCGCCGTCGTGTAGGCCCCGACGCCCATGAACGCGACGTGGCCGAACGACACGATCCCACTGTTGCCGATGAACAGTTGGAACGACACCACGAGCATCACGTTGATGAGGAACACGATGTAGGTGCGGCTCGCGAGCCCGGATCCGAACAACCGAACAGCGGCCATCCCGCCGGTCAGCGCCAGCGAGATCAGGACCGACCCGAAGAGCGCCGGGCGCAGCCTGTTCGACGGGATCGCGAGGCTCATATGGCCGTCGCCTTGGCTCCGAAGAGACCTTGGGGTCGCACATACAGGATCCCGACGACGATCAGCAGGGAGGCGGCCTGCGCGTAGGGAAGGAGGGAGCTCGGAAGGAGTGCCTGAAGGAACACCTCGAGGGTGCCGAGGAAGAACCCGCCGATCACCGCACCGCGGAGGTTCCCGAGCCCTCCGATAACCGAAGCGATGAACGCTTCGATCACCGGAACGAAGCCGCTGGTCGGGTTCACGGACGTGGTCCGCGCGATCCAGAGCACGCCTGCGATCCCCGCCAGGATCCCCGAGATCGCGAACGCCAGCGAGATCAGGCGATTGGCGCGCACGCCGCAGAGCCTGGCCGTCGTGAAGTCCTGTGCAGCAGCGCGCATGGCGACCCCGGCTCGAGAGCGTCGCATGAACGTCGTGAGCGTGATGAGCGAGATGGCCCCGATCGTCGCAGTGATGATCGGTAGCACGCCGATCCTGATCCCGGCGATCTGCACGGCGTGGTCGAACAACTCGGGAACGGGGATCCCCTTGGATCGAACCGACACCGCCTGGCGGAACGTGCTCTGGATCAACTGCGCCACAGCGAAGGACGTGAAGACCAACGTGACGAAGCTCGCGTTCCGCAAGGGCCTGAACGCGATCAGCTCCATCAAGACCGCGGAGATCGTGGCGGCAACGACGCCGACGAGCGCGACCACGATGAAGGGAGCCCCGAGGTGCGTCGCCAGCAGCATCGAGTAACCGCAGATGGTGACGAGCTCGCCGTAGGCGAAGTTCAACATCCCAAGCATGCCGTAGACCATCGACAACCCGAGCGCCAGAAGCGCATAGATGCTCCCGAGGGAGAGTGCGTTCACGAGCTGCTGCACGAACTCCGAGGGACTCATCGCATCAGCCTCAGGCCTCTTTCGAGATGCCGAGGTAGGTCCGTTCCAACTCACCCTCCAGCAGTTGCTCCGTCGGTCCGGAAGCGACGACGCTGCCAACGGAGAGCACGTACGCCCGGTCCGCGATCTCGAGCGCCCGATGGACGTTCTGCTCCACGAGCAGGACCGTCACGCCCTCGGCTCGGAGTTCGAGGATGAGCTCGAAGATCCGGTCGACGAAGATGGGAGCCAGACCCAACGATGGCTCGTCGAGGAGCAGCATCCGCGGTCTCGACATCAGCGCTCTCGCGATGGACAACTGCTGCTGCTCACCGCCGGAGAGCGTGCCCGCGAGCTGTTTCGAACGCTCGCCGAGGATGGGGAACCGCGTCAGCCAGCGATCGGCGTCCGCGCGGATCTCGTCCCGATCCTTGCGCGCGATCCCCCCGATGATCAGGTTCTCCTCCACCGTGAGCTTGGGGAAGACGTGGCGGCCCTCGGGGACGAGCGCGATGCCTCGTCTCAGCACGTCTTCCGGGGCCAGACCAACGAGCGATCGAGTGTCGAACGTCACCGATCCGCTCTGAGGCTTCAGGGCACCAGCGATCCCGCGCAGCAACGTCGTCTTTCCGGCTCCGTTCGGCCCTAGGACGGCGACGATCCCACGCAAGGTGACCTGGAGCGAGACGTCACGGACCGCCACCACGGCGCCGTAGGAAACCGTCAACCCTTCCACGACCAGCAGAGGCTGGTTGCCCGAGGGCACGGACACCCCCGTAACCTCGCGTCCGTCTGGAACGACGTTCAACCTACGCTGCCGGGACGTAACTCGGGAAGCCCGGCGGTGGGAGGCAGGTGAACGCTGATCCGTTCACCTGGACGATCGCTGCCGGCTTGTTCACGCGTCTCGTCGTCGGATCCATTACGGGGTGTCCCGAGATCCCGGCGTAGTCGACGTGGGCCAGTGCGGCGATGATGTCGGCCGGGGTTGCGCTGTTGGCAGCCTCGATCGCCGACTTCAGGATATTGATCTCGTCGTATCCGATGACAGCCACGTAGGAACTGGGGTCCTTCCCGTACTGCTTGTTGTAGTCGGCGTAGAAGGACTTCACTACTTGGTCGGCGGGGCATACCGAGTTCGTGAAGGTCAATCCTTCGATGGCCTTGGCGCCGGCATCCAGGGGGGCATTGTCGGCGTTCCCGTCTGCGGAAAGGACCGGCATGGTGAGCCCTGCCTGCCGAAGTTGCCTGAGGAACACAACGCTGTCGGGGATGTACATCGGCGTGTACACGGCGTCGGGTGCTGGTTGGACGCTCGCGAGTTTCGTCACGACCGCCGAGTAGTCGCCCGCACCAGTCTTGTACTCATCGCTGCCCACTACCGTTCCGCCACCGTGTTGGAAAGCTGCAGAGAAATAGAGCGGCAGGTTCTTGGTGTAGGGAATATCGTTGGAACCGAGCACGTAGGCCGTCTTGTATCCCTGCGCGAGCGCGTACTCGGCCATAGTGGCTGCCTGAATGTTGTCGCTCATCACCAATTGGTAGGCGCATGGTCCCATGTCGCCGACCAGCGTCGGAGCGGTGCCGAGCCCGGTGGAGATCGGGACGCCTGCCGCACACGCGACCGACCCCTCAGCCAGGATGCCGTCCCCCACGGTTCCGATGAGATAGACCGCCCCTTCGTCGATCAGCTGCTGGGTGACTTTGGCGCCTTGGGCGACATCGTCCCGCATGTCGATGGTCTTCAGCTCGAGTTGTCGTCCCAGGAGGCCGCCGCTCGCGTTGATCTGGTCGATGGCGAACTGCGCGCCTTCCTCCATCGGGGAGTCATAGTAGGACCAGTCGGTGGTGAGGTCGGCCGGGAATCCGATGATGATCGGTTCTCCGGATCCGCCTGCTCCCGGGCTGCCGCTGGTGCCGCTGCTGCTGCTGTTCGAGCTACAAGCCACCCCCATCAAGCAGAGAGCGAATGCGAGCGCTGCGATCCTCCGAAGCATCCCCGACCTCCCCGATCTCGTGTGCGCATTCGTACGCTCCGGGGCTCGGTCGTGTCAAGGGCGTTACGAGCTTTCCCTTCCTGGCTAGATGCGTAAGAATCCTGACGCGATGGAGAGAGCGATGCGGGCGCGCGGGACCATCGGCGAAGAGGTGCGGGACAGGCTGGGTGATATGACGCCCTCCGAACGCCGGGTGGCACGCGCCCTCTTGGCCACTTATCCGACGGCGGGACTCGAGAGCCTGCCTCAGCTTGCTGAAGCGGCGGATGTCACGGGCCCGACGGTGTTGCGGTTCGTCCGTAAGATCGGTTACGACGGCTACCCGGCCTTCCAACGCTCGCTCCGTCTCGAGGTCCAGGCCAGGACCGAGGGCCTTTACTCGCTGTACCAGACGAAGCTGACGACGCAGGACGATCTGGTGCTGAACAGAAGTCTGGTTGCGTTCACGCGGGCGCTCGAGGAAACGTTCAGCGCCACGACCCTTGAGGACGATCTGTCCGACGTCGTCGCGCTCCTCTCAGACCCGAAACAGCACCTGTGGTTCGTAGGCGGGCGTTTCAGCCACCTGCTCGCGACCTACCTGTGCCTGTTGCTGCGGAGGCTGCGGCCCGGTTGCTCCATGATCGGCGACACGCCAGATGCGCGCGTGCTGGACAGCTTGGAGATCTCCCGCAAGAGCGTCCTCTGCCTGTTCGACTACCGTCGCTACCAGCCGGACACCATCGCCGTCGGGAGGGTCGCCGCGGAGCGCGGCGCCGGGGTGATCGTCTTCACCGACCCTTGGCTTTCACCCGCTGTGGAGTACGCACGGCGCGTCTTCATCTCGCATTCGGACTCGGCGTCCCCGTTCGACTCGATGCTCGGAGGATTCGCTCTCGCCGAGTTGCTCGCAGCGAAGGTCGTCACCGCCACGGGCGACGTCGGTCTTGCGCGCGTCGGTGAGCTGGAAACGGTTGGGGTGCGCGATTTCATGAATGGTCCACGGATGCCGGATGTGGAAGAGGGAGGCGCGGGATGACGGTTGCCGCCGACGCGGAGCGGGGGGCGCTGGCGAAAGAGGCCGCCGGGTCGCTCCGCGACCAGGGTGTAACCGCCGTGGCCCTCGGCTTCGTCGATCCGTCGGCGATCGTCCGTGTCAAGTGCGTGCCGCTTGCCCGCTTCCCGCAGGCCGTCACGTCGGGCGTCGGTCTGTCGACGCTGTTCAACGTCGCGATGTCGAACGATCATTTCGCGCTACACCCCGGATACATCGATGGGCCCTCCGGAGATCTACGACTCCGGGCCGATCCCGCGGCAACGGTCGCGATGGCGGCGATGCCCGGCTGGGCGTGGGCTCCCATCGATCAATACACGCAGCACGGCGAGCCGTTCCCGGGGTGCCCTCGGGGGTTCCTGCATCGGATGGTCGATCGGCTCGATGCTCTGGGACTCAAGGTGGCGGCCGCCTATGAGTTCGAATTCTCCGTGGGGACGGCGAGTGGCGACGACGGCTTCGAGCCGGCGCACGAGGGGCCCGGATATAGCGATATCGCACTCGTCGCGAACCACGAGTTCGGGCTCGACCTCATCCAGACGATCGAGGCGCAAGGACTCGATCTGCAGCAGTTCCATCCGGAGTACGCCGAGGGCCAGTTCGAGATCTCGATCGCGCCGCGCGAGCCGGTCGCGGCGGCAGACGTCAGCATCCTCGTGCGTGAAACGGTGCGGGCCGTGGCGAAGCGACACGGATGGAAGACGTCGTTCTCTCCCCGGGTGTTGAGCGACACGGGGAATGGCGCGCATCTCCACGTCAGCCTCTGGGACGGGGATCGGAACCTCGTGGCGGGCGGATCCGGACCGGCGGGGATGGAGCAGCGGGGAGAAGCGTTCATGGCGGGGATCCTGCGTGAGCTGCCCGCGCTCGTCGCGATCACCGCTCCGAGCTGCGTCAGCTACCTCCGGCTTCAACCGCAGCATTGGTCAGGGGCGATGCGCTGCTGGGGCACGGAGAATCGGGAGGCCTCACTCCGCTTCATTGTGGGCACGACCGTGGAGACCGCCGCCTCGGCGAACATGGAGATCAAGCCCGTCGACGGAACCGCGAACGCGTACCTCGCGCTCGGAGCAGTCCTCGCCGCCGGGATCGCCGGCATCGTGGACGACGAACGGCTGCCGCCCTCGACCGAAGAGGATCCGCTCCTGCTGTCTCCCGCCGAGCAAGATGCTCGAGGTATCCGTCAGCTGCCGGCCTCACTTCCCGAGGCGGCCGACCAGCTCGCGGAATCTTCCGTGCTCCGCGAGGCGATGGGGGACTTCCTGTTCGAGACGTTCCTCGCGACTCGGCGAGGCGAAGCCAAGCAGTACGAAGGACTCGACGACGATCAACTGATCCGCGCCCTACGCTGGCGGTTCTAACCGGGGCCGACGGTCCCAGGAAGAGAGTGCCCACATGAAGGTCGATCTGAACGGCGCCGACGTCGTTGACGCCCACTGCCATCCCTTCCGGAGCCAGGACCTGCTCGCCCGCGAGCCCGGTTCGTTCGAGACCCGCTGCACGTACCTCGGTACCGCGCTGCTCTCCTCCAACCACGCGAACCACGAGTTGGCCTCGTTCGTGGAAGAGCTCACCGAAACGACGACCTTCTCCCTGGCGCTCCGTCGTTGGCTCGCGGTTTACCTGGGGTGCGAGCCGACGAAAGACGCGGTCGTCGCCGCCCGCGACGCCGCCCTCCGGGCCGATCCCACGGGATACGTGCGCGGCCTGATGGACTCGGAGCACGTGGTCGCCGTCGTTGCCGATGAGGGCTACCCGCAGCCGACGATCCCGCGTGCCGACTTCGAGAAGGCGCTCGGCGGAGTGCCGGTCCACCGCGTCGGCCGGATCGAGCCGTGGATCGTAGACGCGCGCGAAACGGGGACGTTCGACGACACGGTCGCCAGGTTCGAGGAACTGATGCACGCCGGAGGGAACGATCCCCGGCTCGTCGGCTTCAAGACGATCATCGCGTACCGGACCGGTCTCGATATCACCGATCCCACCTCGGCGGAAGCAGCCGCCGCGTACGATCGTTGGCGCGCCGACGACTGGCGTGAGTCCCGGGAGTACTCGAAGCCGGTGCGGGATTTCCTGCTGGAGCGGGCTTTCGCGCTAGCCAAGGAACACGATCGACCGTTCCACGTGCATGTGGGCGGCGGGGATCCGGACGTGAGCCTGGCGCACGCTGCGCCGAAGGACGTCTTCCGCTTCTTCGTCGACCATCAAGACATCCCAATCGTGATGATCCACTCCGGGTATCCGTGGGTCGCCGAGGCAAGCTACGTCGCATCCGTGCTCCCCAACGTCTACTTGGATCTTTCCGAGCTCGTCCCGTGGGGATGGGGGCAGATCGATTGGTCGCTCGAGATGATCCTGGGTGCCGTACCGGGCGCCAAGGTCTTCTACGGATGCGACGAATCATCGGAGCCCGAGATGTTCCCGACGTCGGCACGCCTAGTCCGCGAAGCGTTGGAGCGGGTGTTGAGCACGTTCGTCGACCGGGACTTCCTCTCCGTCAAGGACGCCGAGTCGATCGGGCGCGGAGTGCTCGCCGACAACGTTCGGCGACTACACGGGATCTGATGAGGCCGAGGTCGGAGGCGTTCTTCTTGATGAGGCCACGAGTTGGGCGGCACGAGCTCGTGCCACGCACACCTGTACGTGATCGGCTTCCATGGCGATGACGGCCTTCAGCTGGCATCCCGAGCCCCAGCTCATCGACTTCCGAGATCCGGCAGCCGCGCGCGCCAAACTGGAGAAGTTCGGTGACGACCTGTGGACTGAAGCACTCGACTGGCTCTACGCCGAGGCGATGGGCAAGCCCTCCAGGTCGGATCGCTACCCCGATATCCGCGCGGCTTTCTACGGTGAGATCGGCCGCCCCGGACCTGCGCCCGATGAGGGTGTCGCCTCGGATGAAGTATTCACTGAGTTCCGCGAGCGACTGGCGCCCTTCACGTTCAACGCCCAGCACCCGGGCTCGTACAGCTTCTTCACCCCGCCTCCGCTGCCGATGGCGATCGCCGGGGAAACTCTCGCCGCCTGGATCAACCAGGGCATCGACCTGTGGCTCTCCGGCACGGCCGGGCCATTCGTCGAAGAGGAGGTCGTAACCTGGCTTTGCGAAGCGATCCGCTATGGCGAGAGCAGTTGGGGCGTGCTGACCTCCGGGGGCGTGATGGCGAACCTGATGGGTCTCGCGGTCGCACGCGACGTTCATCTGGCGAAGCTTCGCGGACTAGCGGAGCCTCCGAGGGGCGGGGCGCTCGAGGGGGTACGCGTCTACGTCAGCGACCAAGCGCACTTCTCGATCGCCCGGGGGCTCGACATCTTGGGGTTCCCCGCCGATACGCTGCGAGTCCTGCCGTCCGACGAGCAGTTCCGCCTCCACGCTGAACCCGTCGCCGACGCGATCGCCGCCGACCGTGCCTCGGGGCTTCTGCCATGGGCGATCTGCCCTGTCGCTGGATCAACCAACACTGGTTCCGTCGACCTGCTCGAGGACCTAGCCGAGGTCGCTCAACGCGAAGGTCTTTGGAACCATGTGGACGCGGCCTACGGCGGCGCGGCGGTCCTCTCGCCTCGAGAGGCCGTACTCATGCGCGGGATGGAACTCGCGGACTCGCTCACGATCGACCCACATAAGTGGTTCTTCCAGCCATACGACATCGGTGGGTTGCTCGTGAAACAGCGACAGCACCTGGTCGACACGTTCCACCGTTCACCTGAGTACTACCGCGACGTCATTCCGGAGGATGAGCCTCTTCATTGGTACCAGTATTCGATCGAAGGAACGCGCCGGTTCCGTGCTTTGAAACTCTGGCTCTCCTGGAAGCATCTCGGGAGTAAGGGCTTCGCACGGCTGATCGAGGCAAACGTGGATCTGGCGACGCACCTCGCGAGTCGCTGTCGCGATGAAGGCTTCGAGGTGATCGACCCGGAGCTCTCCGTCGTTTGCTTCCGTCATGCGCCTACCGGACTGCTCGACAGCGAGATCGACGGCTATCAGAACCGACTACAGCGTGCGCTAGAGGAGAGCGGCGCGGGTTGGGTCTCGACGACCACGCTCCGCGGGCGCACTTTCCTTCGAGCTGGGATCGTGAACTATCTCTCAACCGAGACCGACGCCGACCGGCTGATCGACACGCTCTTGCGACTATCGCCGCAGGTACTCCACGGACGAGCGAGCTCTGGAGGGCGCCAACCGAATGACCCGAGAATGGTCTGACGCACGCGGTGTCCAGAACTGATGACAACCGCTGATCAACGACCCGGTGCGTGTGAGCGATGAAAGCCGATGACCCTGGCAGCCGCATGATCTCGCAGCCTGTTCGTCGTTCACGTCGACCGGCCGTCGGCCGGGGCGGGACGAGCTGACTCCACGGGTGTGGCGCCCAACGGACTACCTCAAGATGCTATGACGTAGCCTGCGAATTCATGAGCGCGCCCGAGGACACCAAGCACACGTTGTTGATGCTCGGGTCGGGTGAGTTCGAGCCGTGGGCCGCCGATGTTGAACGGGAAGCGCTCGCGAGAGCCACGGGTGACGGAACGGTGCTCATCGTCCCCACCGCGAGTGTTCCCGATCGAGGGGACTCTTTCTCGGAGTGGGCCCGGATAGGGCTGGATCACTATGCGTGGCTCGGAGTTCCGGCGAAGGTCCTGCCGTTGAAGACCCGCGAAGACGCGGTGCGAGGCACGTTCGTGGGAGATCTGGCACGGGTATCGATGATCTTCTTCTCAGGGGGGAAGCCGCGATATCTCTCATCTGTGCTCGATGGGACGCCGACGTGGGATGCCATCGTCGCGGCGCTCCGCCGAGGCGCGGTGTATGCGGGATGCAGCGCTGGCGCGATGGTAGCGAGTCAGGTACGAATAGATGCCGGGGGTGGTCGGCGCGGCCAGGGATGGGTACATGGTCTCGGGCTGGTTCCCCACGTCTCCTTTGGTGTCCATTGGGACAAGATGCGGTTCATCCCGGGACTACGCCCGTTCGTGATGTCTCGCGTGCCGACAGGTTCGTGGTTCGTCGGCATCGATGAACGGACGGGCGTCCTCGGCAACGGCGAGCGGTGGCGGGTGTTCGGAGGCGGGACAGTCATGACCCGACAGGGGCGCGACACGATGCGATATCACGAAGCCGAGGAGTTCGAAACCCGATGGCCGAGGAGCATGCCGACCTGATCCGTACGGACGCAGACGTCCATGTCTGGACGCGCAGTTCCTATCGTGTCCAGAAAGATGGCAGGGCGGTCACAACCGTCAGTTTGCCGCCCGCTCAAGAGCCGACAGCAGCGGATCGAACTCGTAGGATTCATCGTGCCGCCCCCCTTTGATGAAGAACGTCGGCGTACCGTTCACACCGCTCCGCACGCCGCTCATGAAGTCCTCGCGGACCCGATCGGCGTGGACGTGCTCGGCGGTCTCCTTCTTGAACACGTCGACATCAAGCCCGAGCACCTCTGCGTAGGAGTGGAGGTCATCGTCACGCAGATGTCGCTGGTTCTCGTACAGGTGGTCGTGCATCTGCCAGAACTTTCCTTGCGACGCGGCAGCTTCGGCCGCCTCGGCGGCCTGCTCGGCGTGGGGATGAGAGGTGGTTGTCGGAAAGTTGCGGAACGTGATCCTGGCCTTCTACCCGGAGGACTGGAGCCCCGGGCTGACCCCGGAATCCGGTGAGCGACACCTTCTGATCGGGGGTCGAGGGTAGTTCGAAGTCAGGTGCCGCTGTCCCGGGAGGTAGCGGCGGCTCTCGGTGGTCGATACGTGAGTTCGTCATGTCTGAGAGACCTCCTCCGCTGGGCCGGCTATGACGTTAGTGTGCGCGCTGATGTCCGAGCGCCCCGGGTTGGTGCGATCTGAGTGGACCCTGAGGCAGCCACCTCATCGCCCCTTCCGTCGCGGCATACTGTCTCAATGTCCGATCCGAGTACCAGGCGCGAACTGACGACCCAGGAGGACCGGCTGTGGGCCGAACTTCATGATCTTGTCGATTCGCTCCCGGCCGATGAAGTGGCGACGCCCGGGTACTTCCCCGAAGGGTGGTCCGCCAAGGATCTGGTCGCACATATCGGAAGCTGGTTAGCGGAGGCGGGGATCGTCCTAGAGCGCATTCGGTTCGGCACCTATCGCTCAGAGGAACTCGACATCGACGCTTTGAACCGGCAGTTCTACGAGGCGATGAAGGACGTTCCGATAGGAACGGTGCGAGCCCAGGCCACGGCCGCGCGGACCCGCATGCTCAGCGCGTGGGGGTCGGTAGGCGACATCCCTGACGCCATGAAATGGATCCGCAAGTCCGGGCCGGAGCACTACGCTCAGCACCTCCCGAGGCTTCGGGACTGGGTCATCGAACTTGCCCAGCAGGGCTGAGCACCCAGCAACTCCTGCTCACACACTTCCCCCGTGTAGGGCGACTGCGTGCAACGAAGGACTGGTGGCACGTCTTAGTGCGCCGTGCGCGCTCCGAGGAAGGAGCGGTCCCCGATCCACTGACCGGGGGGCGCGGCAAGCATCACCGCGATCGCATCGAGCCGCGACGCGTATTTCGCTCGCTTCACTGTGAAGCGCGCGAACGCCTCGTCCACCGGTAGAACGGAGAAGCCCTCATCCTTCATGTCGTGAAGAACGTCCTCGAACTCAACGCGCTGGATCAGCGTTTCCCGCTCGGACAGGCGGAAGTAGTAGAAAAGGTCCTCGACGGCGTGGACCCCAGTCCCGTATAGGAGCTTCGCGCGCTCGTCAGGCTCCTCGTCCATCGAGGTGATGATGAGCGTCGCCGCGTCGAGCACGGAGCCGAGCGCGGTGACCCACGAGGTGTTGTCGTGGGGCGAACGGAACAAGGAGAGGAGGGGATAAGACATGTGGGTCTCAAGGACGTCGGCCACCCATCGTTCCCACTCCGCGAACAGCTCCGGCAGCGACGATGCCACGCTGGCGCTGCCCATGCGGTGGAGCAGCTCGGGGCCCGATGGAGGTGACCCGGCCCGCGCATCGAGCAACAGCACGCCGACCTCTCTTCGGTTGAAGGCCTGGTACAGCACCGGGAGGTAGGCGATCACGACAGCGAACAGCCCGAGGCCGGTCGCTGCTGCGACGACTGCGATGGCTCTGGTCCATCCGGTGGCGACGCCGCCGAACCCCAGCGTGAATAACGAAGTCCCGCTGGAGTAGATGGCGTCTCCGAACGAGCCGTGGCCGCTCCCCATCCCGTGCACGAACGCGGGACTCCATAAGATCAGTGAGTAGCCGAGCAAGGCGAGGAACACCCAGCCGACCAGTAGAACGAAGAAGAAGAAGGGCGCCGCCGCGGCCAAAACCCGCTCCCGGGCCTGAACGGTCTTGCGGCGGACGCCGATCCATCTCCATGGGCGCCACATCGGCGTGAACAGGAACCGACTCAGACGGAACCGCCCTCGTGCTGCCCGCGGCATCACGAGGGTCCGAAACACATCGAGCAGTGTCCAGAGGAGGACCACGATGCCCGCGGGGAGCGCGATCCACCGCATCTATCGCTATGTTCGCGTCCGACCAAGGCTGGCCATCGCGGGCATCGTCTCCTGTCTCGAGCGGACAGTCCAGCCCGGGCACCATCTCCGGTGGGAGTGGCGCGATGAGTGAGACGACGAGCCGTCCTCTACACAGCTTTCCGAACTCGCACGGCAACCGGTGACACGCGACCCGGTGTCTTGAACTGATGATAACCGGGTGACTGCGAGGCTCGGTGTATTGAACTGATGAGAACCGATGACATTAGATCCCAGTTATCGCTGTCAGCGTCTCTCGCGATACGATGCGCATCACCTTACGGAGCCTCATCGCGAGAGGGGTGGACACCGTGGAGCTGTTCGAAGCGGTGCAGGGCTTCTTCGAACAGGCGGCCGGCCGAATCGGGCTCGAGCGAGACACGCGGCGCGTGCTTTCGAGCCCGAGGCGCGAGGTCGCCGTCCAATGCCGCGTGGTGATGGACGACGGGCGGGTCGAGATCTTCCCCGGATGGCGAGTCCAGTACAACGCGGCGCGTGGTCCGTTCAAGGGAGGTCTGCGCTTTCACCCGAACGCATCGCTCGACGAGTTCCGGTGCTTCGCCGCCCTCATGACGTGGAAGACCGCGCTACTCGACGTGCCGTTCGGTGGCGGAAAGGGCGGCGTGAAGGTCGACCCGAAGCAACTGTCGGAGGGGGAGCTCCAACGGCTGTGTAGGAGCTTCTTCGCCGCGATCGACATGGTGGTCGGGCCGCACCGGGACATCGCTGCGCCTGACGTGAACACGGGCCCCCGAGAGATGGCCTGGATGTACGACGAGTACTCGAGGATCCACGGAGACTCACCCGCCGTGATCACGGGGAAACCGGTGGCGCTCGGCGGCTCGCTGGGGCGAGACTCGGCAACGGGGCGCGGAGCGCTGATATGCCTCGACCGGATCGCGCACCATCGCGGCTGGACCCGCGAGAAGATCCGTGTCGCCGTGGAGGGCTACGGCAACGCCGGCTCGTGGTTCGCGATCCTCGCGCACCGCATGGGATACCAGGTCGTCGCGCTCTCGGATACGCGTGGAGCGATCCATAACCCCGAGGGATTGCACCCGCGTGAGGTTCTCGAGCACAAGCAGGAAACCGGAAGCGTCGTCGGCTACAAGCACGCCGACCTGATGGACGGCCCGGACATCATCGGCGTGGATTGCGACGTGCTCATCCCGGCCGCACTCGAGGAATCGATCCGGCCCGACAATGCCGATGGAGTGCGGGCCAACTTGGTCCTCGAGGTCGCGAACTACCCGACCACGCCTGAGGCGGATGCAGCCCTCACAGCACGAGGCGTGACCTTGATCCCCGACATCCTCGGGAGCGCCGGTGGCGTCACGGTCTCCTACCTCGAGTGGGCGCAGAACATCCAGAGTGAGCGTTGGAGCGAAGATCGTGTGAACCATCGACTCCAAGAGCTGATGGAGGCCGCGACCGATGCGGTGATGGATCGGGCTCACGAGAACGCGATCTCTCACCGGGCCGCGGCGTACGAGATCGCCATCGAACGGGTCGCCGACGCCGGTCGGATGCGCGGTTGGCACTAGTCGGTACCTGCCTAGCTGTGTCTAGCTGACACACCGGGTGACCAAGAACATCGGTGTCTCAAACCGGGTGTCGCAGGTCCGATTCCTGCCGAGGGCACCACTTGCGGCTCACATGTCCGGAGTTCGCCACGTTCACAAAGGTACGATCGGGGACTCCGTGGATCACGTTCGCCAACGGGCATGGAGGATCTCAACCAAGCGAACCCGTGGGAGCCCCGGCGTGCGGTGGCCTCGGAATCCGACCATCTCTTCGTTCGCGACCAGCGCGTCGAGGACGGCCTCCTCCGTAGCCTGGACCACCGCTTCATAGAATGGATCCATCCAGCCCCACGCCACGAACCGCAGATCGTCGTAGGGACGGCCTTTGCCGAAGAGCGTTAGCGCGCCCGGCGTGAACGCTCCGGGGTTGCCCGTCGAGACGGCCAGGAACAGGTCTCCAGAGAAGTGCGAGCCGGAGGTACCGGTCCGAGCCAGCCCGAGCGTCACACGCCGCGCCAGCGCCTCGCACTGGTTCGGAAGCAGGGGAGCATCCGTCGCGACGATCGCGATCACCGAACCGGAACCCGACGGCGAGAAATGCTCGGCCATCGGGTTGTCGTCGGCGAGCAGCTCCCCAACCGGCACCCCAGCGATCCGGAGCTCGACCCGGGCGCCGAAGTTCGCTTGCACCAGCACGCCGACCGCGTAGCGCGTCCCGTCGTGCTCGACGACGCGCGAGGCCGTGCCGGTGCCACCTTTGAACTCATAGCAGTTCATCCCGGTGCCTCCGCCGACCGATCCCTCTTCGATCGGGCCCGAGATGGCCGCCTCGAGTGCCCGGACCCCCACCTCTTCCGTCACGTGGCCGCCGTTGATGTCGTTCAGGTAGCCGTCCCACGTCTCGGCCGCCACCGGCAGAAGCCACGCGTCCGCGAGGCCGGGATGATGGACAGCCGTCCATCGGACGATCGCCGCGTGCGCCACGCCGACCGCATGGGTGTTGGTGATCGCGATCGGACCCGCCATCGAGCCGGACTCGCGGATCCATGAGACGCCGGTCATCTCGCCGTTTCCGTTCTGGGAGTGGAAGCCTGCGACGCAGGCATCCCCCGCGCCGCCGGAACCTCGCGGGTGGATCGCCGTGACGCCCGTTCGGACGCCGCTCCCCTCGATGAGCGTCGCGTACCCGACCTCCAGGTCGGGAACATCGGTGATGGCGTTCCACCGACCGGGGATGCCATCGAACGGGATCCCCAGTGATCGGGCGCGGGGTTTCCCAGAGGGTGTCGCGAGCAGCGGGTCGCTCATGGCATCTTCACCGGGACCTCGATGTGTGCGGCCTGGTCGAGGACGGGGTCCTTCAGGTTCCACGCCTTCCCCTTCTGCGGCCAGATCACGACCACCCAGTACACCAGGCCGATCAGCATCGTGATACTGCTGGCCTCGGCAGGTCTCGGTGCATCCGGGCCGGGGATGCTCACGAATGAGTATCCGTCGCTCTGGACCGCCGCTATGTTGGGATCGGTCTGAAAGGAGTTTCCGATCTCGCCCACAGGGGCCTTCGTCTCACGCAGAAGGGATGATGGATGGATTCTTAGCGGACCTCTGCCCTCGCGGATCGCCATCGCGCGCTCGGCTCGAACCTCGAAGACTGGAACGGGATGGGAACGGCATGGTCCTACTCCGGCGACATCGAGGACGAGTTCATCGCGATCCGGACGAGAGCCGGGCTCATGGATGTCTCGGGCTTGAAGGAGGTCCATGTCGTCGGCCCGCATGCAGCGCACATCTTGGACCTGGCGACCATGCGAGACGTCAACCGACTGACACCAGGCCAGTCTGTCTATGCAGCCATGCTCAACGAGGGTGGCAAGTTCACCGAGGACTGCATCGTCTATCGGACGGGCGCCACCACCTGGATGGTTGTCCACGGGTCCGGAACGGGCCACGAAGAGCTCCAGCGCGCGGCGCTTGGCAAGAACGTCGCGATCGCCTTCGATGACGATCTGCACGATCTCTCGATCCAGGGTCCGGCCGCCGTGGACCTCCTGGGAAGGTTCGTGCCCGGTATCCGCGACCTGCCGTACTTCCACAACACGGCGACGAGGTTGTTCGACGCACCGGTCCTCATCTCACGAACGGGGTACACGGGCGAGCGTGGGTACGAGATCTTCTGCCGTGCGCAAGACGCTCCGACGATCTGGGACACGATCCTTCGCGAAGGAGACGATCTTGGGATCCTGCCGTGCCGATTCACCGTGCTCGACATGCTCCGGGTGGAGAGCTTCCTGCTGTTCTATCCGTACGACCATTCCCAGATGTACCCGTTCGAGGACGAGCCGCCGGGCGACACCCTCTAGGAGCTCGCCGGATACAACATCTACCGAGGGATCGCGAGCGGTGGAGAGGTCCTCCTCACGACCGTTCGCCCGGAACGACGTACGACGACCTGGCGGTCTTGAGCCTCACGACCTACTTCTACGAGGTGAGCGCCGTGAACGCGGACGGCGAGGGCGCGAGGTCGACGGAGGTCGTTGCGACGCCGATCTGATCGCTGCGAACTCCATCGTCGGACAAAGAGCTCGCCTGGCGCTGCCCGCGTAACAGCCATGCCTTTCTGTAACTTGCCGGATACGTATCTGTCTGGTTACACTCCACGATGATGGTTGCAGAGACGGTGTTGAAGGCGATCGCGGAGCCTCGGCGGCAGCAGATCCTGCGGCTGGTCTGGTCGCAGGAGCGCCCGGCTGGCGACATCGCGGCCCATTTCGACATCAGCCGGCCGGCGATCTCGAAACATCTCCGGGTGCTTCGAGAGGCCGGGCTCGTTGAGGAGCGGCGGGATGGGACGCAGCGGCTGTACCGGGCGCGACCCGAACGCCTGGCCGACGCCCGCCGAGTGTTGGAGAGCTTCTGGGATGAGGGTCTGGCCGCGATCAAGCGGTCGGCCGAGCAGGACGCGCAGGGTCGGAAGGTCTGATGCCGGTCCAAGCCGACGAGGTCGTCCGCGAGGTTCGCATCGAGGCCGCGCCCACGGACGTGTTCCCGTATTTCACGGATCCGAAGAAACTCATCGCGTGGAAGGCCGCATCTGCCGAGATCGACGCGCGCCCGGGCGGGCGGTTCCGCATGGACGTGACGGGTCGCGGCGATGTCGCCGAGGGCGAGTACCTGGACATCGATCCGCCGCATCGCATCCGGTTCACGTGGCAGTGGGAAGCCGAGCGATCTCACACACAGGTGGCCGCATCCGCTCCAAGCGTGGTCGAAGTCACGCTCACTCCCGACGGGGATGGCACGCTGCTGCGCCTCGTCCATCGCGGCATCTCCGGCCCGAACCGAGACGGGAGCGCGGTGGGTTGGACGCACTACCTGGCGCGACTCGTGCTCGTGGCGAGCGGCCACGAGCCGGTGCCCGATCCCTGGGCCGAACCGCCGACCGACCCATCCCGATAACCGAGAGCGAGGAGACGACTGGTGGATGCTCAACGGAACAAGGCGACCCTGCAACGCCTGTACGACGAGATCATGAACGGCCACGATCTCAACGCGGCCGATGCACTGATCACGGTCGATCGCCCGGACCATGACCCCACATTCCCGCCCGAGCTCACCACCGGTCGCGAGGGATTCAAGAAGCTCTTCGGGATGCTGATCGCGGCATTCCCCGACCTGCACTTCACGACGCAGTTCATGGTCGCGGAGGACGACATGGTCACCGCCTTCTCCACGATCGAGGGCACGCATCGCGGCGAGTTCCTGGGCATCCCGCCAACGGGGAAGTCGTTCTCCGTGAACAACGCCGATGCCTGTCGGTTCACGGACGAAGGCCTGATCTGCGAGCACTGGGGCGTCGTCGATCTCTCCTCGATGATGCGGCAGCTCGGCGTCGGCGGCTCAAAGGGGGATCCTCGATGAACCCAACCACCGCGAGCCTCGTGGCGACCTCGATCAGCTTCCTGATCTTCATGCTGATCGCGGTGTGGTACGCGGTTCCGTGGATGAACCGACGACCACGTGCGGTTGCCCTCAGCGTTCCGCTATGGATCCACGCGTTCCGCCACGTCGCACTCCAGGTGTCCTCGGCACGACGCTTCGGGTTTCACATCCCGGAGAACCTTGCGTCGCAGATCGCCTGGGGAGACGTCGCGGGCGGCATCCTGGCGCTGGCGGCGCTGTGGCTCCTGCGCTCGCGCTCGCGCGCAGCGATCGTCGTGATCTGGCTGTTCGTCGTCGAGACGGTGGCAGACTTCATCAACGCGTCGGTCATCAGCATCCGGGAGCGAACGTCGGAGACGGCGCACGCCCTCACGTGGTTGATCCTCAACCTTTACGTGCCCCTGCTGGTGGTGAGCCTTGCTTTGGTGGTCTGGCAGTTGCTATCGCGTCGCGGCGAAGACCTCATCGGCGATGAGGGCACGGCTCGGCGGACCGAGCCGGTTCACGACCCTGCTCTCTGACTCGGGCTGACCGGCGCCGTTGGATCCTTCGTCCTGCGTCGGTCGGCTCCTCAGCTCACTAGGAACGGGGCGACGCCGGTCCAGCTCGCTCCGGCATCGACGCTCGTGAGCAACTGCGAGGAGCCGTTCGATCGCCTCACGATGGCGAACCCGTTCACATCGGAGACGAACCACACGTCGGAGACGAAGACGTTCCCCACGGAACCGAGGTCGTGCCAGGTGTTGCCTCGATCGGTCGTGCGGAAGAGGTCGGCGAAGTTGTAGTGCCAGCGCCACCCGTGACCGTCATCGAGGAAGCGGTAACCGACCGGCCCGGGCGCAACGCCGTGGAAGCCGCGCGTCCAGGTCGCTCCGCCATCGGTCGTCCTCCACACGACCTGCACGATCGAGCCGGCTCCGGCGGTGCCGCCGCAGACCACCCAGCCATCGTCGGTCGTGGTCCGTGTCACGAAGAGCGCGTTCCGCGCTCCCGGATGGCATGGGGTCGGTCCCGACTTCCAGGTAGTGCCTCCG
>JBOGVK010000175.1:0-2680 GCA_050692375.1 Actinomycetota bacterium | reverse complement strand
GTGGTGATCGGGGGGTTCCTGGTGCTGCGTCGGCGACGCGTGACCGACGAGGACGCCGAGTAGCCGACGATCGACCACACGGGAGCGGGACGTGAGCACCAGGCGCTACGTCATCGCGAAGGTCCTGCAGGCCTTCCTGACGCTCGCCTTCGTGCTCGCCTTCAACTTCTTCCTGTTCCGAGGGATCGGCGATCCGGTCACGCAGCTGCTGCGAGGGCACAACATCAGCCCGCAGGCGGTCAAGCAACTCAAGGCCGAGCTCGGGCTGGACCTGCCGCTCATCCAGCAGTTCTTCCACTACGTCGTGCAGACGTTGCAGGGACACCTCGGGTACTCGTACTTCTACAACACGAGCGTCTCCAGCGTGATCGCGTCGCGGATCTGGCCAACCCTGCTCCTGATCGGCACGTCGACGATCGCCTCGATCGCGATCGGCCTCTGGCTCGGGATCAAGCAGGGATGGCGTCGCGGCTCACGGTTCGACCAAGGGGCGCTCGGCATCAGCCTGTTCCTCTACTCCATGCCGGAGTTCTGGTTCGGCCTGCTGATGATCATGGCGTTCTCGACCGGGGTCGGGATCTTCCCATCGATCTTCCCGTCGGGTCAGATGATGACGCAGGGCGTCGATCAGCACGGGATCGCGCTCGTCACCGACGTCCTGAACCACATGGCGTTGCCGTTCTTCGTGTTGACGGTGAGCTATCTCGCCGAGTACTCGCTGATCATGCGCTCGTCACTCCTCGACACGCTCGGCGAGGACTTCATCACCACCGCGCGGTCCAAGGGCCTCCGTGAGAACGACGTCCTGTACCGTCACGCGGTCCCGAACGCCCTGCTGCCCACCATGACGGTCACGATCCTGTCGCTCGGGTTCATCATCTCCGGCGCGATCACGATCGAGCTCATCTTCTCGTGGCCCGGCCTGGGACTGCTCACCTACACCGCGATCGCGAACGGCCCCGACTACCCGGTGCTGCAGGGCCTGTTCCTGCTGTTCAGCATCTCGGTGATCGTGGCGAACCTGGTGGCCGACCTCATGTACTCCTACCTCGATCCGAGGGTGAAGGCCGGATGAGCAAGCCACCGCCGATCGACACCGAGCGCGAGGTCCTCGAGGGCGAGTGGGAGTCCGATCCGGACATCCAGGCGCCGAAGACCCCGAGGGCGATCGCGCGAGCTCGGCGCAGGGCCGCGGCAGGGCGTGTATGGAAGACCTTCCGCAAGAACAAGATGGGGATGGCCGGTCTGATCATCCTGGTCTTCTTCATCCTGGTCGCGATCTTCGCCCCGCTGCTCGCGAGCAAGTGCGACCTGTCCCCCGTGTGTCATCCGGACAACCCCCAGTACGCGCCGCCCTCCCTCCAGTTCCCGTTCGGCACCGACAACCTCGGGCGATCGGTGCTCTCGCTCACGATCTGGGGCACGCGGATCTCCTTGATCGTCGGCCTTGCGGCGACGCTCCTCACGGTCTTCCTCGGCACGACGATCGGTCTGATCGCCGGTTACTTCGGTGGCTGGCGGGAGTCTGCCCTGATGCGCATCACCGACTGGTTCCTGGTGATCCCGTTCCTGCCGCTCGCGATCGTGCTCGCGACGTTGTTGAAGCCGTCGATCTGGACGATCGTGTTCGTGATCGGGGTGACGTCGTGGCCGAGCACCGCCCGTGTCATCCGCGCGCAGGTGCTCTCCCTCAAGACCCGGACGTACGTCGAACGCTCACGCGCGCTCGGATCGAGCGACTGGCACCTGATCTCGCGACACATCCTGCCGAACGTCGGGCCGCTGATCTATGCCAACACCGTGCTCATCGTGGCGGTCGCGATCCTGTCCGAGACCACGCTGTCGTTCCTGGGACTCGGCGACCCGTTGAGCATCTCGTGGGGCACGATCCTGGAGTTCGCGTTCGGCAAGGGTGCCGCGGTCTCGGGTCAGTGGTGGTGGATCGTGCCGCCGGGTCTCGCGATCGTGCTCGTGGTCCTCGCGTTCACCATGGTCGGGTACGCGCTCGACGACATCTTGAACCCGAAGCTGAGGGCGCGATGAGCCTGCTCTCGGTCAAGGACCTGTACGTCACATACACGACGCAAGCCGGTCCGGTGCCCGCCGTGCGCGGTATCGACATCGAGCTCGCCAAGGGGCAGGTGCTCGGACTTGCCGGCGAGTCCGGCTGCGGAAAGTCCACGATCGCGGCCGCCTTGTTGCGCCTCCTCCCGCCCGGTACCGAGGTGACCGGTCAGGTGACGCTCGAGGGAGAGGATGTCTTGGGCATGAAGCCCGGGCGCCTGCGTGCGATCCGCTGGACCGAGGCTTCGATCGTCTTCCAGGGTGCGATGCACGCGCTGAACCCGGTGCGACGGATCGGCGAGCAGATCATGGAGCCGATCGTCGTCCACGGGCAGGCGGGCGAGCGCCAAGCGCGTGTCCGGGCCGGCGAGCTCTTGGAGCAGGTCGGCCTGCCCGCTCGCCGCCTGGACGACTACCCCCACGAGCTGTCCGGCGGCCAGCGGCAGCGGATCATGATCGCGATGGCGCTCGCGTGCAACCCGAAGTTCATCATCGCCGACGAGCCCACGACGGCGCTCGACGTGATGGTGCAGGCGCAGGTGCTCCGCCTGTTGAAGGAGCTCCAGCGGGATCTGGGACTCGCGATGATCTTCATCACGCACGACCTGTCGGTGCT
>JBOGVK010000174.1:0-17785 GCA_050692375.1 Actinomycetota bacterium | reverse complement strand
GTCCGCCGCGACCGGGTCTTCTTGGTTCATACGATGAGCTCCCTTCGCTCGATGCGAGGAAGCGAAGCGAGCGCGAACGTGGGGGTCGGACGGTGGGCGTGGCTCCGATGTGCGGAGTCACTCCGTTGCAGGTTATGCGTGCCCAGCAGCGGACGGCGTGAGCCGCTGTGTGCCGGGCCGCGCGCGTTATCGCGCACCCGATACGTCCTTCTCCGGCGCTCGCGTTCCGCGCTCGCGGCTCTCCGGAGGATCCGGGGCCCGGCGGGCGGCGGTTCGCGCGCCTCCTCGACGATGTGGATCTCGCTCGAGCGCCGCTTGATCGGCTGCGCTCGGCGAGCAGGTCTGGGGTGAGCATAACAGCGAGGTCCCTCGGTCCCGGGAGCGGAGACCTCCGATCGAGAGGATCTACGTACGCTGTCCCCCAACCGGGGGACTCCATAAAACGCACGTATGCCGGATGCGTCGGCCTGCCGCACCCGTGACACTGGACAACATGTTGGTCGAGAGAGCTCCCTCGTCCGTGCGCCAGCGTGTTCGCGTGCTGGTGGTGGACGACAACACCGGGTTCCGCGACTCGCTGGTCTCGCTGCTCGACACCGACGAGCTGGTGGTCGTCGGCCAAGCGAGCAACGGTGCCCAGGCGTTGGAGCTCATCGAATCGACCCAACCCGACGTCGTGCTCATGGACGTGCGGATGCCGATGATGGACGGCATCGAGACCACGAGACGCCTCAAGGCCCTCGACCCGAACATCTGGATCGTCGCCCTCACCGGGCTGGAGGATCAGCGAGCGGTCCGCGACATGTTGGTCGCCGGCGCATCCGGATACGTCTTGAAGGACTCCGATGGCGACGAGATCCTCAACGCCGTCCGGGAGGCCGCCACGGGCAACGGCGTCATCTCCCCACAGCTCACTCCCGCCGTCGTCGAGGAGCTCACCGAGGCGCTCGAGCGCGAACGCCGTCGCACGCGTCAACTCGAGATCGCCCAAGAGGCGCTCCTGGAACGGGCCGCTCGACGGCACGAGTTGGTCTCGCGACTGGGCCACGAGCTCCGCACCCCCGTGACCGTGATCCTGGGGATGGCCCAAACGCTCGCGAACGACACCGCGCCCGAGGAGACGCGAGGGGAGCTCCTGGATCGGCTCGTCGCACGGGCGGGCGACCTCGCTCGGCTGGTGCAACGCTTCGAAGCGGCCGTCGAGGCCGGCCTCACCGAGTGGGCCGACGTCACGGAGGTCGCGCACGAGGTGGCCATGAGCGACGATCGCATCCACGTGGAGGCGCCCGGTACG
Source organism: Actinomycetota bacterium (assembly GCA_050692375.1). Lineage (GTDB taxonomy): Bacteria > Actinomycetota > UBA4738 > UBA4738 > HRBIN12 > JBBQVZ01. Next base: position 16,491 of record JBOGVK010000174.1, on the reverse strand, counting down.
CCGGCCATGGCGAGCATCAATCGCCTGGCGGCCAGCAGGATCCTCGAGGAACTGGTCGAGAACGCGCTCGCGTTCTCGCCCGTTGACCGCTCCGTGAACGTACGGGTGACGATCGAGGACGGGTCGCCGGTGATCCGGGTTGTCGACGAGGGTTCCGGCATCGACGCGGGGTCGTTGCTGCGGATCTTCGCTCCACTCGAGCAGGGAGAGGCGTTGAACGCCCGCACCCATCAAGGCATGGGGCTGGGTCTCGCGATCGCGCGGATGTCGGCGCGTGCCATGGACGGCGACGTGATCTTGGAGTCGACGGGTCCCGAGGGCTCCACGTTCACGTGGCTCGTCAGCGGTCAGCGGTTGAGCACGCCGCTCACTTGAAGCGACGCATGTGCACGTTCAGCAGCAACCCGGCTCCGATGAAGTTGGCGAGCATCGCCGACCCGCCGTAGCTGACGAACGGCAACGGGATGCCGGTGATCGGCATGATGCCGACGACCATGCCGATGTTCACGAACATCTGGATCGCGAACATCGACGCGATGCCCGCCGCGACGTAGGTCCCGAACGGATCCTTCGATAGGTACGAGATCCGGATCGCGCGCCAGATGAGGATGGCGAAGAGCATCAGCACGAACGCCGCCCCCGCGAACCCGAACTCCTCTCCCACCACCGTGAAGATGAAGTCGGTGTGCTGCTCGGGCACGAAGTCCAGGTTCGTCTGGACCCCCTCGAGGTACCCCCGTCCGAACAGGCCCCCCGCTCCGACGGCGATCTCCGCCTGCTGTCGGTTGTAGGTGCTGGCGGCGTCGGAGTTCTGCGGATCGAGGAACCCCGTGAGCCGCTGGATCTGGTACGTCTTGATGGCGCCCAGCTGGAAGGCGAGCGCCATGAGCACGATCGCCGTCAGCGAGAGGCCCAACAGGTGGCGCGGCCGGGTCCCGGCGACCACCAGGATCCCGACCGTGATCGCGACCAGGACGATCGTCGTCCCGATGTCCGGCTGGATGAAGACGAGCATCATCGGGATCACGGCCACGATGCAGACACGGAGCACGTCGGGCAGCATCGGTTCGGACGTTCGGAGCTCGGACAGCATCGCCGCCAGCATCAGCACGAGCGAGAGCTTCGCGAACTCCGACGGGGTCAACTGGAACCCGGCGAACTGGAACCAACGCTGTGCGCCGTTCGCGGACGACCCGATCCCCGGCAGTCGCACCAGAACCAGCAGCACGGCCGTTGCTCCGTAGATGAATCCGGCGTAGACCTTGAAGAAGCGGTAGTCGAACGTCGCGATGATGAGGAGCAGCAAGATCCCCAGCACGAGCGCCGCGAGTTGCTTCTTCACGTAGATCATCGGATCTTCGTACGACACGGCCAACGAACGATGCGTGGACGAGTAGATCGAAAGAAGCCCGACGACGGACAGACCCGCCGTCACGAGCAACAGCACGGGATCCAGGTGGCGGATCGGCCGGCGCTCGTCCGCGAAGGCGCGCCCCGCGACCAGGTCCATCAGTCCGTCACCCCGCCGTTGACGGTGCCGGTCGCGTCTATCCCGTAGAGGCCCTCGATCACCTGGCGGACGATCGGCGCCGCCGACGTCGAGCCGTGACCGCCCTGCTCCACCATCGCGATGATCACGTATCGCGGCGCGTTCGCGGGCACCAAGGCTGCGAACCACGACGTGTCCTGGAACGGTGGTCGCTGTGCGGTGCCCGTTTTGCCGGCGACGGGAACCGTGGAGAGCGGGAACCCGGCGAAGACCGCGGACGCCGTGCCGCCCGGCTGTGTCACGGTCGCGAGGGCGTTGCGGATGTAGTCGAGCTCCGCTTGGGTGTACGGCAGCCTCTTCGTGCACTGTCCACCGACGGTCTTGACGGTGTTCCCCTGCGGATCCAAGATCCGATCGACCAGGTGGGGCCGGCAGATCTTCCCGCCGTTCGCGATGGCCGAGTACGCCACGGCCATCTGCATGGGTGTGACCGTCACGTACCCCTGCCCGATCGCCATCTGGATGTCGTCGCCGGGCAGCCACACGTCCTCACCCGGGTTGAAGAGCTGCGGGTTGGCCTTCGCGAACCCTTGCTTCCAGCTCGGGTCGGGGATGAGACCGCTCGTCTCCGATGGCAGATCGAGCCGGGTCGCAGCGCCGAACCCGAACTGACTGAGGCTCTTCTGCAACAGAAGGGCGTTCTTCCCGAACGGATCGGCGTGATACAGATCGTAGAAGTTCGCGCCGAACTGATAGAAGACGGTGTCGCATGAGACCTTGAGCGCCTGCGAGATGGATAGCGATCCGAGGTTCGCGGTCGTCCAGTTGTGGAACACGGTGGTCGTGTCACCGGGGTAGACGTAGTCCGGCGGACAGGCGTAGTAGCCCCCCAGGTTAGCGATTCCGTTCTGCAACGCGGAGAGCGCGATGAAGGGTTTGAACGTCGATCCCGGCGCGAACGAAAGCTGCGTCGCCCGGTTGAGCGTCGGCGCGCCGGATCGGTCCCCGAACAAGGCGGTCGACTGCGTGCCTGACAACCCCTGGACGAACCACGAGGGATCGAACGTCGGCCAGGAAGCGAGCGCCTTGATCCCTCCGGTCGTCGGGTCCATCACGATCACGGCTCCGGAGGTCGCCTTGAGGTAGGCGGGCGGGCTCTGCGAGGTGTCGAAGATCTTGCGCGACCGATCGATCCCGTCCTGGAGGGCCTGTTCGGCGATGCGCTGCACATTGGTGTCGAGCGACAGCACGAGGTCGTTCCCCGGGACGGGAGCGACCGAGCCGAGGGACCCGACCACCTCCTGGTTCGAGTTCACCAGGAACTTCGCCTGACCCTTCGTCCCCTGCAGGAAGTGCTCGTAAACCTGTTCCAGCCCGGTCTTGCCCACCAGGTCGTTCGGACCGTAGTTCTTGAACTTCTTGTTCTTGATCTCATCGGCGCTGATCTGTCCGACCCAGCCCAGGACCTGCGCCGCCATCTTCCCCTGGGGATACTGGCGCACGGAGGCCGATACGACGTCCACACCCGGGAACGCCCTCGCATGTTCGGAGAGGTAGAAATCGACGCTCTTGTGCACATCGAACGCGACCGGCTTCGCCTGGTAGTCGTAGTAGCGCTTGTCGTCGAGGCGCTGACGGATGTCCTTCACCGGGATCCCCAGCAGTTCCGAGAGGCGGAGCAACTCTTCTTCGGGGTTCGCGCCCAGCTGGTCCTTGGTCACACGAACCTCGAGGGAGACGCGGTTGCGGACGAGAGGCCGGTGACGGTCGTCGAAGATCCGTCCCCGTGTGGCGTCGGTCTCGACGAACCGAACCGACTGCCGGTCGATCGTGTCACTGGCCGCTGCGGAATTGAGCACCTGAAGGGACCATAAGCGCGTGGTCAACGCGGCGAACATGAACGCCACGAGGATCCCCAGGGTCTTCAAGCGCGAGGTCGACTTCTCCATACCTAGAACCGCACCACCCGTCGAGGTCGAGATCGTTCGAAGATACGCCGAAGGATCGGATAGATGAGGGGGGTGAGGATCGCGCTGTACACCGCGGTCAGGAGCGCGACCCGGAGCGAGAACAGCAACGGGTCATCGAACTGCCCCAACAGGAACGAAACCACCTCGAAGAAGATCATGCCCGCGACCGTGCCGACGGCGACGAGGATCGTCGGTAAGAGCGGTGATGGCGACACGATGTACTGGCGAGCCAACCCGACCGTGTAGCCCAACAACGTCAGCGTCAACGCGGTCGTGCCCTTCGGCTGGTCGAGCAGGAAGTCCTGGGCCATGCCGCCGGCGAACCCGACGATCGCACCATCACTCGGACCTTCCAGGATCGCCATCAGGATCGTAACCACGTACAGCAGCTCCGGTCGCACGCCGAGGAGTTTGACCTGTGCGAAGACGGTAGACTGAAGCAGGAGCGAGGTCACGATCACTGCGCCCAGCGCCAACGTCCGTCGCAACGCGACCTATCCCTGGCTCCGCGACGTTTGCAGCACCAGGACGAACTCGAGCGAAGAGAAGTCGATCGCAGGGCGGATCGTCACGAATTCCTGCAGATCGCTCGTGCCGGAGATCACGTGAGACACCTGGCCGATCACGAGACCCGGCGGGTACAGGCCCCGCTGTCCGTTGACCTCGTATCCCTGCGTCACCACGGTCTCATCGCCCTGCACGACCGTGCCCGGCGTGACCAGACTCATCCGGAGGTCCTCCTCGCCCTGACCCTCAACCAGACCGCTCTCGTGGGAGACGGAGAGGCGCCCTGCGACGGAAGAGTTACGGTCGATGATCAGCAGGACCTCAGCCGAGTTCGCACTCACCTCGAGGACCCTCCCGATCAGGATCGGAGCGTCCGTCGAACCCGTGACGACCGGCTGATCGATCTGGACACCGTCGGCCGACCCCTTGTTGATCGTGATGGTGAAGCGGAAGTTCGACAGGCCGTTCGCGATGACCACTGCCGGAACGGATGTGGGCGCCAGGCTCTCCTTCAACCCCATCAGGGCCGAGAGTTGTTCGAACTGACTCCTCAGGTCGGTACTCGCCGCGATCTGCGCCCGCAGCGCGTCGTTCGCGATCCGCAGCTGCTGGTTCTCGTTCTCGAGCGAGGGCAGATGGACGAGGCCACTGAAGAAGTCGCCGATCGGGCGCGTCACGGTGGTCACGGCCTGCTGCAGCGGCGCCATCGCCGCCAAGGCCGTCCGGCCCAAGCCGGCGAGCGGTCCGGTTTCCCCTCCGCGGTAGTCGAGCGTGATCACGGCGAGGGAGATGGACACGAGGATGACGACCAAGAGCCGCGTGCTTCGGGGGCGTTGCCGGGTGACCACGGCGGCTACCGCCGGGAGGGGCTCACCAAGACCCGCTGCAGCACCTCGAACTCCTCCAGGCATTTGCCCGAGCCGAGCACGACGGCCTGCAGCGGGGCGTCCGCGATCCGGACCGGCATGCCGGTCTCGTGCCGCAACCGCTTGTCCAGACCGCGCAGGAGCGCGCCACCGCCCGTGAGGACGATGCCGCGATCCATGATATCGGCGGAGAGCTCCGGGGGCGTTCGATCGAGCGTGGTCTTGATGGCGTCGATGATGGCGTTCACGGGTTCTTCGATCGCGCGGCGGATCTCCTCCGCACTGATCGTGATGGTCTTCGGCAGACCGCTCACCAGATCCCGACCCTTGATCTCGGCGACGAGCTCTTCAGGCATCGGGAACACCGATGCGATCGCGAGCTTGATCGCCTCCGACGTGCGCTCGCCCAACAACAGCGAGTACTCCTTCTTCACGTGCTGGATGATCGCTTCGTCCAACTCGTCGCCGCCGATGCGGATGCTGGTCGACGTCACGATGCCACCGAGCGAGATGACCGCGACCTCGGTCGTGCCGCCGCCGATGTCGACGACCATGTTGCCGGTCGGCTCGTGGATCGGGAGGCCGGCGCCGATCGCCGCCGCCATCGGTTCCTCGATGATGTAGGCACGGCGCGCGCCCGCCGCGATCGTCGCCTCCTCGACCGCACGCTGCTCCACGCCGGTGATCCCCGAGGGCACGCAGATGACCACGCGCGGCTTCGCAAGCAGTCGACGCTTGTGCACCTTCTGGATGAAGTAGCGGAGCATCTTCTCCGTCACGTCGAAGTCCGCGATGACGCCGTCCTTCAGGGGACGAACCGCCTGGATATGGCTCGGAGTGCGGCCGATCATGCGCTTGGCTTCGGCGCCGACGGCGAGTATGGCTCCGCTCAGGGTGTTGATCGCCACCACGGAAGGCTCGTTCAGGACGACGCCACGACCACGCACGTACACGAGCGTGTTCGCCGTCCCGAGGTCGACCGCCATGTCGCGACCAAGGAACCCGAGCACTCCCTCCGTCCCCTGCTGGCGAGACGTGGGAGAAGAAGATCGTTGGAGACCATCGGCCATGGGCTCAGCGGCCATTCAACAGGAGTGGCTCCCCCGTGGCAACCTGTACCGATGGACAACACCGACAAGACATACGCCGTCGTCTTCCCCGGGCAGGGGTCCCAGTTCCGAGGGATGACCGACCCATGGACGCTCCATCCTGCCGGGAAAGCCGTCCTGGATGAGGCATCGTCGGCCATCGGGGCGGATCTGGTGGCCGGATGCCACGACGATGCGCTCCTCGCGACGACCGAGTTCGTCCAACCGGCGCTCCTCGCGTGCTGCGTTGCGGCGTTCCGCGTCTTGGAGGCCGAGGGCCAAGAGGCCGGGATGATCTTCGTGGGATCGGCCGGGCACTCGCTGGGCGAGTTCTCGGCGCTGGTTGCGGCCAACGTGATCGGGCTGGCCGACGCCCTCGACGTCGTCGTGGTCCGCGGCCGGGCCATGCAGCGGGCGGGAGAGGAGCGACCCGGGACCATGTGCGCGCTGCTCGGCGTGGACGCGGGCCACGCGGCGGCGCTCTGCGATTACGCGCGAGGGGACGACGTCCTGGTCGTCGCGAACGAGAACTCGCCCGCGCAGGTCGTCATATCCGGATCGGTGTCCGCGATCGAGCGGGCCGAGTCGATCGCCGCTGCACAAAAGATCCGTGCCGTGCGGCTGAACGTCGCCGGCGCGTTCCATTCGCCGCTGATGGAACCCGCCGTTGCGCCGATCATCGAACGGCTCGCGAGAATCGACTTCGGATCCCCGCGGTTCCCGATCGCCGAGAACGTCGCCGGCGCGTTGATCGATGATCCCGTCGAACTCCGAGGGCTCGTGGGACGTCACGTGATGTCTTCGGTTCGATGGGAATCCTGTGTGCAGGCTCTCGCGCGCGCCGGCGCGAACGTGTTCGTCGAGGCGGGACCGGGCGACGTGCTGACGAAGCTCGCGAAACGCGCGGTGCCCGGCGCGACCGCCGTCACCGTGGGATCGCCGGCCGATGCCATGGCACTGGTCGAAGGCTGAGCTGCGCTATCCTCCGCCCTGTGACCAGGCATGCCACCGTCGCCGGCGTCGGCTCGTTCCTGCCTGACGGCCGGACTCCCAATGCGTACTTCGAATCGTTGGTCGACACGAGCGACGGATGGATCATCGAGCGCACCGGGATCCGGGCGCGGAATTTCGCACCCGAGGGCATGGTCACGTCGGACCTTGCCGTCGAGGCCGCGAAGGCCGCACTTGATGTGGCGGGCATCTCCGCCGAGCACGTCGACCTGGTCGTGTGCGCGACGTTCTCTGGCGATACGCCCATCCCGTCGACCGCTGTGTGGATCCAGCGCAAGCTCGGAATGACATGTCCGGCGTTCGACGTGAACGCGGCATGTGCGGGCTTCTCGTACGCGATGTCGACGGCGACCGCCTTCGTGGAGTCGGGGGCCGCCGACACGGTCCTCGTGATCGGCGCGGAGGTGCTCTCCCGCTTCCTGGACATGACCGACCGCACGACCTGCATCCTGTTCGGCGACGGAGCGGGCGCGTTGGTGCTGCGGGCCGGTGACGCCCCCGGAGTGATCAATTCCGTCCTAGGCGCCGACGGGACCACGGCCGAGGTCCTGCTCATCCCGGCCGGCGGATCGGCGCTTCCGACCTCGGCCGAGACCCTGTCGGCACGAGACCATTCGCTCCGCATGCCCGGCGGCCGCGAGGTCTTCAAACGCGCGGTCGTCGAGATGGCAGGGGCCTGTCGCGAGCTCCTGGAGAAATCCGGCTACACGGCCGACGACGTCAACCTCCTCATCCCCCATCAGGCGAACGCCCGGATCATGGTCGCGGTCGCGGAGCGACTGGGGATCGACGGCGAGCGCGCGGTGATCGACGTAGAGGAGGTCGGGAACACCTCGGCCGCCTCGATCCCGATCGCGCTCGATCGAGCGTGGCGAACGGGCCGTGTGCACGATGGCGATCTGGTGTTGTTGACGTCGTTCGGAGCGGGCCTCGCCTGGGGTGCGAACCTCGTCCGCTGGACCCTGCCGGAGCCTGCGTGACCCGCCACGTCGCCGTCGTGACCGGTGGTTCCCGCGGGCTCGGTCGCGCTTGCGGGATCGCGCTCGCGGAGGCCGGCTGGACGGTGGCGATCGGCTACCGCTCGAACGAGACCGACGCGAAGGAAACCGTTGCGGCACTCGAGGCCGTGGGCCGGCCGGGACTGGCCGTCTATCTCGACCTCACCGACGAAGCGAGCGTCACCGAAGCGTTCCGTCGCGTGAGCGACGAGGTTGGCGCCGTCACGGGCCTGGTCAACAACGCGGGCTTCTCGCAAGACGGCCTGCTGGTCAAGTACTCGATGGAGACCTACGACCGCGTCATGGCAACGAACGTCCGTGGATCGTTCCTCTGCACGCAGGCGGCGCTGCGAAGCATGCTCCGCGCGAAGTGGGGCCGCATCGTCAACATGTCCTCGGCCGTCGCCCTGCACGGCAACGCTGGACAGACGGTCTACGCTGCATCGAAGACCGCGCTGCTCGGACTCACGACATCGCTCGCCCGCGAGGTCGGAGGCAAGGGGATCACGGTGAACGCCGTCTGCCCGGGGTTGGTCGACACGGAGATGACGTCGCACCTGGATGACAAGGCGCGAGCGCACTACGTGGATCAGACCCCGGCCGGCCGAACCGCGACGCACGAGGAGGTTGCGGCGGTCGTCCGGTTCCTGATGTCGGACGAAGCCTCGTACGTGAACGGAGCCGTGATACCGGTGGACGGCGGGCTCACGGCGTAGTCGGGGCGGGGGTCGGCCGTCTAGGCTCCTGCGAACGGAAATCGCGTGGATCAAGGGAGGGGAACGGATGGATCGTTCGGAGATCGAGGTCCGGGTCAAGAAGGTGTTGGCGGAGCAGCTCGCGGTCGACGAGACGCAGGTCGTCGCCGACGCGCGCTTCGCCGAGGACCTGAACGCCGACTCGCTCGACCTGGTGGAGGCCGTGCTCGCTCTTGAAGAGGAGTGGAGCATCGAGATCCCCGAGGACGAGATGGAGAGCGTGAAGACGGTCGGTCAGGCCGTCGACATGGTCGCCTCGAAGCTGGGGCTTTCGTAACGGTCGTCTCCGGCGAACGTCCGAGGGTCGTCATCACCGGGATCGGTCCGGTCACGCCGATCGGGATCGGCGTCGACGATTTCTGGCAGGGTCTCGCGAGTGGCCGCAACGGCGTTCGCACGATCACGCAGTTCCCCATCGATGATCTGCCGGTCACGGTCGCCGGTGAGGTCGACGGGTTCGAGCCGAGCGACTTCCTGGAGGTCAAGGAGGCGCGTCGCACCGACCGGTTCACGCAGTTCGGCATCGCCGCCGCGAAGCTCGCCTGGGCCGACGCGGGTGATCCGGAGGTCGTCGCCGAGCGTGGCGGCGTCATCTTCGCCACCGGGATCGGAGGCATCAGGACCCTCCTCGCGCAGTACGACGTGCTGTTGAACAAGGGCCCGGGCCGCGTCTCGCCGTTCATGGTGCCCATGCTCATGGCGAACGCTCCCGCGGGCCACATCGCCATGACGTTCGGATTGACCGGCGCGAACTTCGCGACGATCTCCGCATGCTCCTCCAGCAACCACGCGATCTGGGAGGCCATGCGTCTCTTGCGCGAAGGGACGCTGGACTTCTGCATCGCGGGTGGGTCGGAGTCGGCGACGTTGCCGCTCACGGTGGCGGCGTTCTCCCAGATGACCGCCCTGACCAAGAACCCCGATCCAGAGGTTGCCTCCCGCCCGTTCGACGCGAACCGCGACGGGTTCGTGCTGTCGGAAGGCGCCTGCGCGCTCATCATGGAGACCGAGGCCCACGCGAAGGCGCGTGGTGCGCGGGTCTACTGCGAGGTCGCCGGCGCGGGAGCGAGCGACGACGCGTTCCACATCACGGCGCCCGATCCGAAGGGCGCGGGCGCCACGCTCGCGATGCGATGGGCGCTGGCCGACGCGGGCGCCGAGCCGGGAGAGGTCGACTACATCAACGCCCACGGAACGTCGACGCCGCTGAACGATGCGTCGGAAGCCGCGGCCATCACCAATGTGCTCGGCGACCATGCACGGACCGTCGCCGTCTCATCCACGAAGTCGATGACCGGCCATCAGATGGGCGCGGCGGGCGCGGTGGAAGGCGCCGCCTGCGCTCTGACGATCAGCCACGGCATGATCCCGCCCACGATCCACTACTCCACGCCCGACCTCGGCATCGAGCTCGATGTCACCCCGAACACGGCGCGCGAACTGGACGTCCGATTCGCGCTCTCGAACTCGTTCGGGTTCGGGGGCCACAACACGTGTGTGGCGTTCCGCAAGCTCGACTGACTAGCTAGTCTGCGCGAGACTCGTCCTCGAACGATCGGTACCATCGTCCCCCGTTGAACTCCGCGACGACGGCCTTGCCCTCGACCAGGCGGTCGAACCGGATCCGCCGCGGCTCCCACGTCTCACCGGCGGCGAACCAGCCCCCGTCGAGCGGTTCGAGCTCTCCTTCCTCCGCCCCGTCGCTCAGTTCGACGGGAAAACTCATGGCGAGACGACCCTTCCGCAGCGTCACCTGGAGGGCGGGGAGCCAGGGGTCGTCGTTGCGGTACAGCCCGGGATAGGCGAGCCAGGCCTCGGGCGCCGAAGCAGGTTCGGGCCCGTCGTACCGTTCTCCGCGATACCACGAGTTCCCGTGGAACGCCTCGACGACCCGACCGTCTCCGTCGCGTCCGAACCGGAGGTGGAAACGTTCGAGCTCGGGATGAACCACTGCGAACAGGTCCGTCGGAGCCGAGAGCGGATCCCGCTCGAGTCTTGCTCGGGCGTCTCCGACCGTGATCCGGAGACCACCGCCATCGATGTCCACGCGGAGGTCGGAACCGTCCTCGGCCCGGTAGCGGCCCACATACGCGTCTGCGTCGGCGACGGCCGTCGGCGCCGGCGGCTCCCATGAAGCCGGAGCCGGTTGGTCGCGGATGGATGCCCGGACGCATTCCAGGGTGAAGTCCACCACACCCTCTTTGGCTCCCTGGCCGTTCTGCAACACGACGACCCCGAGCCCGCTATCCGGTTCGACGACGAGGGCCGCCGTGTAGCCGACCATCCCTCCGCCGTGGCCGATCCACGGACCGCGCCAGTCCTCGCCGGTCTTCAGGCCGTACGCGTAGAACACGCCCGGGTCGTCGGGCTGTACCGCGACCTTCTCGGTGAGCCGCTCGAACATCGGCTCCGACAGCACTCGTCCGTCGGGGGCGTTCCCGTGGTTCAGGAGCAGTCGTGCGTAGGCCGCCATGTCGATCACGTTCGACACGATGCTGCCGTCCGCGGTATTGGACACCGTGAACGTGGCCGGCATCAGCGGGTGCCGGAGCTGGGGCGGGCGGTCGGTGAACATCGGCTCATATCCGGTCGCCAGATCGGTCCGGATGTCGTCCGTGATCGCCCCAACCGTGGCCCCCATGCCCAACGGATCGAAGATCCGCTCGCGAAGGAGGTCGGGGACCTGATGCCCCGTCACGCGCTCGAGCACGAGGCCGACCAGCTTGTATGCGTCGTTCGAGTACCAGAACCGCTCCCCGGGCGGAAACGTGGGCGGCAGCTCCCGCATGCGGGACGCGGCGCCCAAACCGGTGGGCGCGTCCTCGGTTCCGGCCGCCAGGCCGCTCGTGTGCGTCAGCAGGTGGTGCAACGTGATCGGGCCGAACGGCTCCGGCAGCTCCAGCCAGGGCAAGAGCTCGTTGACGGAGACGTGCAGATCCAACCGACCCGCCTCCACTTCCTGCAGCACGACGATCGCCGCGAAGGACTTGGAGATGGATCCGATCATGAACCGGGTCTCGGGTCGAACGGGCGTGCCGCTCGCGACATCGGCGAAACCGCGGACCACGACGCCGAGGGTCTCGTCTCGATCGGTGACCGCGATCGTGGCTCCTGCGGCGTGCGACACGGGGAGGTGATGCTCGAGGGCGAGCCCGATCCGGTCGAACGTCTCGGCGAGCCCGGGCACGTCTGTTCGCTAGCCCTCGGGGAAGAAGAGCTGGAGCTCGCGTTCGGCCGAGGTGGGCGAGTCGCTGCCGTGGGCGATGTTCTCGCCGATCACGGTGGCGAAATCGCCGCGGATGGAGCCGGGAGCCGCATCGATCGGGTTCGTCGGGCCCATCAGGGTCCGCCACGCGGTTATGGCTTGCTCACCGGAGATCTTCGCGACCACGACCGGGCCGCTCGTGATGAAGTCCACCAGCTCACCGAAGAACGGCTTGCCGACGTGCTCGTCGTAGTGCCGCTCGGCGGTCGCACGGTCGATCGTCATCAAGCGCATCGAGTCGATCGTGAGCCCTTTGTCTTCGACGCGGCGCAGGACCTCTCCGATCAGGCCGCGACGGACGCCGTCGGGCTTCACGATCAAGAGCGTCGATTCGATGGCCATGTTCATCGGTGCTCCCCGAGCGCCCGGCGTGCGTCCGCGACAGTATAGAGAGAGCCCGTCACCACGATGAGGTCGGCCTGATCCGCCGCGGCACGCGCGGCATCGAGAGCGGCCGCGATCGAATGGAACATCTCCACAGGCTTCCCTTCTGCGGAGAAGCGCTCGGCGATCGGGAGCGCGTCGCTCGTACGTTCGCTTGCGTTCTTTGCGGCGTAAGCGATATCGGCGAGCGGAGTCAGTGGCGCGATGATCCCGTCGAGGTCTTTGTTGGCCGACGTCGAGATCACTAGGTGCAGCCGATCCCAGAGGAAGAACTCGCGGAGCGCGACTGCGAGGGCCTCTGCGCCGGCCGGGTTGTGGGCGCCGTCGAGCAGGATGGTGGGGTGACGCCCGACGATTTCCAGCCGGCCGGGCCACCGAACGTTCGCGAACGCTTTGCGCGTGGTGTTCTCGTCGAGCGAGCGATCCAGCAGCGACTCGACCGCCGCGATCGCCACGGCCGCGTTCTGCGCCGCGTGCTCGCCGAACATCGGCAGGAAGAGGTCGCCGTACGTTCCGCGGAGACCGGTGATCCGCAGTGACTGGCCCCCCAGAGCGCGCAGGCGCTCTTCGATCTCGAAGTCGCGATGCTCGAGTTTCAAGTCGGCGCCTACCTCAGTGCATCGTGCCTCGATCACGGCGAAGGCGTCGTCGTCCTGTTCCCGGCTGATCGCGACGCTCCCCCCCTTGATGATCCCGGCCTTCTCGGTCGCGACCTGCGCGACCGTCGAGCCGAGCTCCACATGGTCGAGCGAGATCGGCGTGAGCACGGCAACGTCCCCACTCACCAGGTTCGTGGCGTCCCAGGTACCGCCCATGCCCACCTCGAACACACCGAGCGCCACGGGCTTGTCCGCGAACCAGAGGTAGGCCAGCGCGGTGAGCGCCTCGAAGTACGTGACCTGCTCCTCGCTTTGGCCGTCGACGAGCACGAGATAGGGAAGGAGGTGCTCGTACTCCTCGGCGAACTCCGCTTCGGTGATATCCGCGCCGCAGATCGAGAGGCGTTCGCAGACCGACAGCAGGTGGGGCGAGGTGTACAGCCCAGTCGTCAGACCGTGCGCGCAGGCGAGCTCGGTCGCGATACGGGCCGTGGTGCCTTTCCCGTTCGTGCCCGTGACGTGGATCGAGGGGTACGTGAGCTGTGGATCGGAGAGCAACGTGGCGAGCGAGAGGATGCGAGAAAGATCGGGAACCATCCGGCTCTCGCGACGTCCCTCCAGCTCGGCGAGCGCCTCCCGGAAGTTCACGCGGGCGCGCCGCCGAGCTCCACCAGGTGGCCGTCGATCTCCGCCAGCTGCTGCGTCAGCCGCGCCTGCTTCTCGCGCTCCTGCTCGACGACCTCCGCGGCGGCTTTGGCCAGGAAGCCCTGGTTCTCGAGCTTCGCCTGGGTGCGCGTCAACTGGGCGCCGATGTCGTCGCGCTGTTTCGTCAAGCGCGTTCGCTCCGCTCCGACATCGAAGAGCCCCGGCGGGAGATACACGGACCCGTCGGTGATCGTGAGCTTGGTCCATCCGACCTTCGGCGTCATCGTCCACGCCTCGAGCGACACGCGGGCGAGCCGCTGGATCCCCTCATGCAGCGGCCAGATCGCATCTCGAACTTCCTGCGGAACCTCGAGCTCGGCCTGGATTTTCTCCTTGGGCGAGATCCCGTGCGTCGATCGGAACTGTCGCACGGTGGTCACGATCTCCTGAACCACCACGAACGAGGCCTCGGCGTCCGCGTCGATGTGGCCCGGACGGTGGTCAGGCCAGGGCGCGACGGCGATCGAGCCTCCGATCCCGAACCGCTGCCAGATCTCCTCGGTCACGAACGGCATCGTCGGATGGAGCAACCGGAGCGTGCGCTCCAGCACCCAAGCCAACACGTTCGCCGCATCGTCGCGATCGCTCCCGTCTCCGTCGAGCCGGCCCTTCTGCATCTCGAGGCCCCAGTCGCAGAGCTCCGACCACAGGAACCGATAGATCGCCTGCGCAGCGTCCGCGAATAGGTATGCGTCCAGGGCCGCGTCGACCTCCGCGACACACGCCGCATGGCGCGAGAGCAGCCACCGATCCGTCACGCTCATCCGTTCGACGGGCGGCAGGTGCGGTTCCTCGCCCGGGAACGAACTGAGCACCAACCGCGCGGCGTTCCAGATCTTGTTCGCGAAGTTCCGCGCCCCTTCGATCGACTCGACCGACAGCGGGATGTCCTGCTGCCCACCGGTCGCCGACCGTGCCAGCGAGAAGCGGAGCGCGTCGGCGCCGTACGTATCGATCATCTCCATGGGATCGATCACGTTGCCGAGCGACTTCGACATCTTCCGGCCGTGACCGTCGCGGACCAGGCCGTGGATCACGGCGACGCGGAACGGAACGTCGCCCATCAGGGACAGACCCGACATGATCATGCGGGCCACCCAGAGGTACAGGATCTCGTACCCGGTCACGAGCACGGTGTTCGGGTAGAAGAATCGGAGGTCCTCGGTCTCGTCGGGCCATCCGAGCGTCGAGAACGGCCAGAGCTGCGACGAGAACCAGGTATCCAGCACATCCGGGTCCTGCTCGAGCGACCCAGCCCCGCAGGTCGGGCATGCATCGGGGTCGGTGCGGGCCACGGTCACGTGCCCGTCCGGGCAGTACCACGCCGGGATGCGGTGTCCCCACCAGAGCTGCCGGGAGATGTTCCAGTCGCGGAGGTTGTCCAGCCACCCCACGTACGCCTTCTGCCACCGTTCGGGCGCGAACCGCACCCGGCCGTCGAGCGCTGCCTGTTTCGCCGGCTCCTTCAGCCGATCGACCGCGACGAACCACTGCAACCCCGAGATCCATGGCTCGATCTCGCTGTGGCAGCGATAGCAGTGAGCGACGGAGTGGAGGTAGGGCCGTTCCTCCTGGACGATCAACTCGAGCTTCTCGAGCTCCTCCCGCACAGCGATGCGCGCGTCGTAGCGCCCCAATCCATAGAACTCCTCCGCCGCGTTCTCGTTGATCGTGGCGTCCGCGCGGAAGATGTTCAAGAGCGGCAGCCCGGAGCGCTGCGCGATGTCGAAGTCGTTGGGGTCGTGCGCGGGCGTCACCTTCACGGCGCCGGTGCCGAACTCCCGGTCGATGACGGGATCCGCGACGATGGGGATGTCTCGTCCGTCGAATGGATGCCGGACCGTCTTGCCGATCAGGTCCTTGTAGCGCTCGTCGTCGGGATGCACGGCGATCCCGGTGTCCCCCAGCATCGTCTCGACCCGGGTGGTCGCGACATCGATCGCACCCGTGCCGTCGGAAAGTGGATACCGGAACGTCACCAGCTCGCCCTCTACGTCCTCGTGCTCCAACTCGGAGTCCGACAACCCGGTCTGGTCCGTCGGGCACCAATTGACCAGACGTTCCCCCCGGTAGATCAGTCCCTCGTCGTACCAGCGAACGAACGCCTCACGCACGGCGCGCGAAAGCCCTTCGTCCATGGTGAACCGTTCGCGCGACCAGTCGAGGGACGCGCCCATCCGCTTGATCTGGTCGACGATCTCGCCCCCGTACTGCGCCTTCCACTCCCAGACCCGCTCGATGAAGGCCTCCCGACCGAGCTCAATCCGGTCGATGCCCTCCTTGCGAAGCTCGCGCTCCACGACCACCTGGGTCGCGATGCCCGCGTGATCCATGCCGAAGAGCCAGAGCGTCTCGAACCCCTGCATCCGCGCTCGGCGGATCAACGTGTCCTCGATGGTCCGGCCAAGGGCGTGACCGACATGGAGTCGACCGGTCACGTTCGGCGGCGGGATCACGATGCAGTACGGCTCCCCGCGGCCCGACGGTGTGAACCAGCCGGACGCCTCCCAGCGCGCGTAGTGCCGAGCTTCGATCTCCTCGGGACGGTATTCCTTCTTCACGCCTGTCCTTGGTGGTTGCCCGTGCGCGTCCGGCTACGCGGCGCGGCGCCGTTGCATTGCGCTGCTACTGTTAGACCTGATGGGCTAGACCTGATGCGCTAGACCTGATGGGCTAGCCCTGATGAGTGTTGAGCTTGTAGCCGCGGTCGCGATAGAAGCGATAACGCTCGCGGCTCTGCTCGCGCCGCGCCGTGTTGCCGTCGACGATCTCGGCGACGCGCTCGTAGCGGCTGAAGAACTCCGGCACCTCGGGCGCGAGGTTGATCAACAAGTTCCAGCGCTCGCCGATCGGC
>JBOGVK010000173.1:0-4952 GCA_050692375.1 Actinomycetota bacterium | reverse complement strand
CGCGTCGGCTCCGGGCTCCGCGAGCCCCGACGCCACACCCAGGTCGTCCCGTGCGTCCGCATGAGGCGCCGATTGTCCCTGCTCGGCGGTGTCATCGTCAACGGACCGCGCGGCGCGGCCGGTATCCTGAGGCCCTCATGCGGCTGTCACACCTGTTCGCGCCCACACTCCGCGAGGATCCGGCCGACGCCGACATCGCGAGTCACCGCCTGCTGCTGCGGGCAGGTTTCATCCGCCAGGTGATGGCGGGTGTCTACAGCACGCTCCCGCTGGGACTGCGGACGGCGCGAAAGATCGAGGCGATCGTTCGCGAGGAGATGGACGCGGCAGGTGCCCTGGAGATCCGGATGCCGATCGTCCTTCCTGCGGCGCCGTGGCAGGCAACCGGCCGATACGACCTCTACGGCGACACGCTGTTCAAGCTGGACGATCGCCACGGGAGGCAGATGATCCTCGGCCCAACCCAGGAAGAGGTCGTCGCGCTCCTCGCCGCCGGTGATCTGCCTTCCTACCGCGACCTACCGGTGAACGTCTACCAGGTGGAGTGGAAGTACCGAGACGAGTTCCGTCCGCGCTTCGGGCTGCTTCGGGGGAGAGAGTTCCTCATGAAGGACGCCTACTCCATCGATCGCGACGACGATGGCATGCGTGAGTCGTACCGGATCATGTACGAGGCCTACGAGCGGGTCTTCGAACGTTGCGGTTTGGAGGTCGTGATCGTCGAAGCCGATCCCGGTCAGATCGGGGGCGGCGTGAACCACGAGTTCATGGCTCGCGCGACCGTCGGCGAGGATCTGTTCGTCGAATGCGAGAACGGCGACTATCTGGCCGACACCGAGGCGGCTCGCCCGCTTGCGCCCGAGCCCGCGGGAGAGGGGACGGCGACGCTCGTCGAGGTCGATACTCCGAACACGCCGACGATCGAATCCCTCGCGGCGCTGCTGCGCGTGGAGCCGTCTCAGACCCTGAAGTGCATGATGTTCGATGTGGCGGGCACGACCACGGCCGTGCTGGTGCCGGGCGACCGCGAGGTCAACGTCGACAAGCTCGGGAAGCTTGTCTTCCCCGCGAAGGTGCGGCCGTTCGAAGAGGACGACTTCGGAGCGCGCGGGTTCGTGAAGGGATACGTCGGACCGCAGGGGTTCGATGAGAGCGTCCAGGTCTTGGCCGACCTCACGGTCCGCGGCGGGAAGGACTGGGTGACGGGGTCGAACACAGTGGATCGCCACGTGACGGGCGCGAACGCTGGCCGGGACTTCCGCGTGGATCGCTGGGAGGACCTGGTCGAGTTCCGCGAGGGAGATCGTTGCCCGATCGACGGAGGGGCGCTCAAGATCGGGCGCTCGATCGTCGTCGGCCACATCTATCAACTCGGCACGAACTTCTCGGGTCCGCTCAACGCGACGTTCGTGGAAGAGGACGGCTCCGAGAAGCACTTCGTGATGGGGAGCTACGGGATCGGGATCACGCGGATCATGGCCGCGGCCGTGGAACAGAACCACGACGACGACGGCGTGATGTGGCGGAAAGTGATGGCGCCGTTCGACATGGTCGTCGTCATCGCGACCCGCGATCACGACGGGACGGTCGTCGAGGCGGAGCGGATCTACGCCGAGCTGAGCGACCGCGGGGTCGACGTCGTGCTCGATGACCGGGAGGAGACCGCCGGTGTGAAGTTCAAGGACGCCGACCTGATCGGCTACCCCGTTCAGGTCACCGTCGGCAAGCGGGGCGTCGAGGCGGGCACCGTGGACCTCAAGCTGCGCGCGACCGGGGACCGGTCGCAAGTGGCGCTCGCCGACGGCGCCCCGGCGGCGATCGACCTGCTGGCCGCGGCGCCGTAAGGTCGGCCGCATGGGCGCGCCTTATCACCTGACCGAGTTCGTGAAGCTTCACCAGCAGGTCGAGGGCGTGGTCCAGCACGTGGGACTCGCCACTTGGGATCTGCTTCTGATCGACGTGACCGGTCTGTGGGATCGCGACGAGTTCCCCACGAAAGAGGCGGCTGAGGATGCGTGTCGAACCCTCCGCATCCCCGTTCACGACGGATGGGACGAGGCCCGCCTCAGCCGCCGGATGAACGACCGGGACCAGTGGAACACCCACGACGGCCAACGTCGCGCCCTCTGACCAGCAGCTTCGCGACCGTCGGCTATACTCAACGGCGAACAGCCAGCAGAGTTGTGTCCGGGAAGTGGGCTCGCGCCCACTTTCTTTGTCGAAGGGGGCGGTCCGGCCGATGGAAGCGGAAACGCTGGTCAGGCCCGTTGTCGAAGGTGCCGGTCTGGAGCTCGTGGACATCGCGTTCCGGCGCGAATCCGGCCGGCGCGTGCTCAGCGTGGTGGTCGACCGCGATGGCGGCGTCGACCTGGACACGATCGCCGAGCTGGCTGAGAAGGTGTCGCGACGGCTCGACGTCGAGGGGTTCGCCCCAGGGCCCTACGCGCTGGAGGTGTCGTCGCCGGGGATCGAGCGGTCGCTGAAGCGGCCGAACGAGTTCCAACGGTGTGTGGGAGAGACGGTGAAGGTGAAGACGACGATGCCCATCGCGGGGCGAACGGATATCACGGGCGCGCTCGTCTCCGCCGACGACGACGCCATCGTGGTTGCCGCCGAGGGCGGAGAGCTGCGCGTCCGCTACGCCGAGATCGCGAACGCTCGCACCATCGTCGACTGGGACGCAGAATTGAAGAGGAGCACACGATGAATGCCGAGATGATCGCCGCCTTGCGCGAGCTCGAACGCGAGAAAGGGATCGCGTTCGAGACGATCCTCGCCGGCCTGGAGGAGGCCATGGCCTCCGCGTACAAGTCCTGGTGGAAGCAGGAGCACCCGACGGGCGACGATGACTTCGTCGGCGTTCGCGCGCACATCGACCCCGAGACGGGCGACCTCCAGGTATGGCTTCAACAACTCGAGGAGGTCGAGGTCGAGCGCGAAGGCGAGCACGGTGAAGATGAGCTGCCCGCGCTCGAGATGAAGGTGATCTCCGAGGAATCCGTCGAGGTCACCGACGAATTCAAAGGTCGCATCGGCGCGCAGACCGCGAAGCAAGTCATCTTCCAGAAGCTCCGTGACGCCGAACGCGAGATGACGTACGAGGAGTTCGCCGGTCGCGAGGGCGACGTCGTGACCGGGATCGTCCAGCAGCAGGAACGCCGCTACACGCTCCTCGACCTCGGGAAGGTCGAGGCGCTCTTGCCCCAGGCGGAGCAGGTCCCCTCGGAGCCGTACCGCCATGGCGAGCGGCTGAAGGCCTACATCACCGAGGTGCGCAAGGGCACGAAGGGCCCGCAGATCGTCGTCTCGCGCTCGCATCCGGGCCTCCTCAAATCGCTGTTCGCGCTGGAGGTGCCCGAGATCGAGGAGGGGATCGTCGAGATCAAGGCCGTCGCGCGCGAGCCCGGGCACCGCTCGAAGATCGCGGTGTCCTCGAACGAGCCCGGGGTGGACCCGGTCGGAGCCTGCGTGGGCCCGAAGGGCTCCCGCGTGCGCATGGTCGTGAACGAGCTCCGCGGCGAGAAGATCGACGTGGTGCCGTGGAGCGCGAATCCCGCCGAGCTGGTCGCGAACGCCCTGCAACCGGCGAAGGTGAAGGAGGTCCGCATCGACGACGCGACGAGCACGGCGCTCGTGATCGTGCCGGATTACCAATTGTCGCTCGCGATCGGCAAGGAGGGCCAGAACGCCCGCCTCGCCGCACGGCTCACCGGGTGGAGGATCGACATCAAGTCCGAGACGCAGGTGGCGGACGAATCGCGACCTGCGCCCGCCGCGCCGGTCGTGCCGGACGCCCCTGCCATCGAGGAGCCGGTCGTTGTCACGGCCGATGAGGTTCTGGTGGCTGTCGTTGATGAGCCGGTCGTGTCCTCGACAGAGGATGCAGCCGAAGCACCGGACGTCGAGGCGCTCCCGGAGGAATGAAGGCGGTGGCCCGCGCGCATGCAGAGCGAACGTGCGTGGGCTGTCGAGGGAAGGCGGATAGACGCGATCTGCTGCGGGTCGTGCGGGTCGACCAAGACCGGGTTGCGGTCGATCCCTCCGGTTCGGCGCCGGGACGCGGGGCGTATGTCCATCACGACGCGGAGTGCGTCGAGGCGGCCCTGGAGCATGGAGCCTTCGCGAGGGCGTTGCGAACCGGTCTCGCTGCTGAAGGAGCCGTTAGGCTAAGGACCGACCTGGTGGGACTGATAGGAGCGGTGTGAGGGTTCACGAGCTGGCGAAGGAACTCGGGGTGGCGAGCAAGGATCTCGTCGCGACCCTCGAGCAGATGGGTGCGACCGGCCGTTCGGCCTCGTCTAGCGTCCCGGAGGATCTCATCCCGCGCCTGCGAGCGAGCGGGGGGAAGGCCACCGCAACGACCTCGAAACGTCGAGAGGTCCTCGAGCCGCCGCCCGCCCCGCGGAAGCCGAAGCCCAAGGCGGCCGCGAAGACCTCTGCGAAGGCGGTCGCCGTCGCGACGGCAGACCTCGTAGTGCCCTCATCCGTGGACCCGGCGGTCGAGACCATCGCCGCGGCCGGCTCGGCGATTCCTGCGCCCGTGCCCGCACGGCCCGTCACGCTCGTTCCTCCCAAGCCCACGCTTCCCGTCATGCAGTTCGTGCGAGGCGCGACGCCGCAGACGATCGCCGAGAAGGTGGGCAAGTCGCCGGCTGACATCGTCAAGGTTCTGTTCATGGCGGGGGAGATGGCGACGGCGACCACGTCTCTTCCCGATGACGCGATCGGGCTCGTCGCGGCCGACCTGGGGTTCCACCCCGAGATCATCGGGGTCGAGGAAGAGGTCGGCACGGAGCCAGAGGAAGCGGTCGACGAGGCGAAGCTCGTCACCCGCCCACCCGTCGTGACCGTCATGGGCCACGTGGACCACGGCAAGACGAAGCTCCTCGACGCGATCCGGGAGACGGACGTGGTCGCCGGCGAGTTCGGCGGCATCACCCAGCACATCGGCG
>JBOGVK010000172.1:0-10110 GCA_050692375.1 Actinomycetota bacterium | reverse complement strand
ACGGCCGCCTGCTGGGCGGTCGCCGCCACGTTGGCGACCGCGTCGTGGGCCGGCTGCGCGAGCCTGCGGAGGAAGCCGGGAAGCTTGAACGGAGCGAGCAGGATCGGAGCCAACGCCGCGATGCCGCGACGCTCGACCTCGCCGTCCCACGCCCGCCGGAAGCTCTTCTTCGCTCGATGGATGAGGGCCTTGGCTTGGTCGGGCGAGACGCCCATGGCGCTCGCGATCTCCTCGTGCGAGCGGCCTTCGAACTCTCGTAGGACGAGGGCATCGCGGTGGTGCTCGGGGATCGCCGAGAGGATCCCGCGCACCTCCTCTTGATCGAGGATCCGCTCGAGCTCGTCGATCGAGTCATCCGCCGATGGGCCTGCGAGCGTCTCGAACTCCTCCGAGATGTCATGCAAGGCCGGCGCCCTCTGCGGGCGGCGCGAGCGAGCGCGGATCATGTCCAACGACACGTTGGTGGCGATCCGCGCGACCCATGCCTGCAGTTGGTACCGCCCGTTGAACCGGGGCAGCCCGCGGTAGACACGGAGCATGGTCTCTTGGACGGCTTCCTCGACCTCGTCACGGTCCTGCAGGATCCGGTAGCAGATCTGCGCGGCCAGGTTTCGGTACTTCAGGTAGATGCCGGCATAGGCGTCGTCGTCGCCGGACTGGAAGGCGAGGACGAGCTCCCGGTCATCGCCCAGATCGATGCCGGTGAACGCTCGGTTGGTGCCGATGTCGGCTACGCGTGTGGCCATGGTCCACCCTTCAACCTGGAGAACGTCGGACGCGTCCCCCGGGTTGCTCGGTTCCAGCATCGGCATATCCCCGTCACCGACTTGACCGCCGAAGCGTAACACGGTGCCTCCTCACCCTCGTCAGCGCAGGAACCAGCGGATGCCTCGTTCACGATCCGACGCGGAGCAGGGTCTCGTAGCTCGTCCAACCGGTCGCGCGGCTCGTGAACGCGACGGCCATCGAGCCTGCGTCCAGCCAGACGGCCGACGGACCCTCGTTCACCTGCTGTTCGGCGTGGACCGATCCTTGGACGAGCGATGGGTCCGACCAGCTGCCCCCGCCGTCGGCCGACTCGCTCCAGAGCACGTCCACCCGGGAATCGCCGGCGATCGCGTCACATGCCGTTCGGCATGCGCTCCACACGATCCCCATACGCTGCCCCTGGAACGGCGCGATCTGCACGTCGTATCCACCCTTGTACGCACCGCCTCCGCCGAAGGAAGCGACGTTGCGCGTCGCTCCCCAGGAGCTCGACCAGACCCGGGCGAAGACGCCGGACGGGGTGGTCCAGGCCAACGCCAGCTTCCCTTGCCAACCCCGGACGGACGGGGTGCCCCCGTTCGCGAAGGCCAACGAGCCCACGACCGACGTGGCGTGATGCCAGGTCTTGCCGCCGTTCGTCGACACGCGAGCCTTGAGCGCCCCCGATCCGCTCGCGATCCAGGCGACGCCCACCACGTTGCCGGTGGCACCCACGCTCGGATACCCGAAGAGCCCCTCGTCCGACGAGGAGACGGCCGTCGTCCGCCCCACCACGCTCTTCACGAACGTCCGGCCGCCGTTCGAGCTGCGGGCGACCCGCACCTGGCCGGTGTTCGCGTCGGTCCACGCCACGTAGACGTGCTTCCCGGCGGCGGCGACGCTCGGCGCGTCCACCCGCCCCTTCTGCTTCGTGAGGGCGACCGTCTTCCCCCATCCGGATCCGGTGCTCGAGCGGAAGGAGAGGACACGCGGCTTGGACGGATCGTAGTGGTCGTAGCTCAGCTGGGTCACCCAGGCGGCGTACGAGGCGCCGCCCGAGACGGCCAGCGCCCCCCGATCCGCGTGACGCTTCGCCTGGCTCACCCGGATCGCCGGTGACCAACTGCTCCCGCGATCGTCGCTGGTACGGACGAACACGCCCATGAAGGGACCGTGATCGGTCGCGAACGCACCCTGCGAGAAGTCGGACCCCACGAGCGCGACCAGCCCGCCGCCGGCCGATCGGGCGAGCGTGGAACCCTGGCTCCACGACCAGGTGTCGATCGTGCGTTGCGGGCCCCACGCCGGAACGGCACCGGCGGGCGGGGCCAGCGCGAGCGACGCCGTGAGTGCGAGCAACGAGACCAACGCGACTCGCAGGAACCTCATCGCATCACCCTACCGTCCGCCTCTGCGGACGATCGTCGGAGGAACGTGACCCGCGGACGCCGGTGCGCCTTTACGACCGCCGACCGCCGGTGTACAAGGGGCCACCGGCGTCGGCCGCACGCACGAGACACGAGGGGGTTCCATGTCGCATCCGAAGGATCGCATCCCGCCGCTCTCCCGCAGGGAGTTCCTCAGACGGGCGGCGGTGACCGGCGCCGCGGTGCCGAGCCTGGCGGCGATCCTCGCGGCCTGTGGCAACTCGTCGGGTTCGGGCGCCGGCGGCAGTCCGTCGGCCGCGCTACAGCTCGCCCGTCCCGACAGCCCAGTCACCCTCCCGGTGACCGACGCGAATCCCGCGATCGCGGACGGACTCTCGCCCGAGCAAGGTCCGCTCAAGATCTTCGGATACAACGACTACATCTACAAGAAGGTGCGCAACGGCTTCGGTGACAAGTACGGGGTCGACGTGCAGTACACCGTCTTCGACACACCCGACGAGATGGTCGCCAAGATGCAGTCGAACGGCTCGGACTTCGACCTGGTCGTCACGGTAACGCTCGAGAACATCGGGAAGCTCGCACAGGGCGGACTGATCCAGCCGCTGAACCACACGTACCTCCCGACCGTGGCCGATCAGCTCTGGACGGCGATCCCCGACTTCTACGACGTCGGTCGTCAGTACTCGGTCCCCTATGTCGTGTTCACCACCGGGATCTCATGGCGGAACGATCTGGTGAGCCAGGACATCGCGTCCATGGACAACCCGTACGACGCCTTGTGGGACACGACCTACCAAGGACAGGTGCATCTGCTGAACGGATCGCGCGACACGATCGCAACCGGCCTGCTCCGCAAGGGATACGACCCGAACGAGTCCGACCCAACGATCCTGGATCAGGTGAAGCAGGACCTGTTGGCCGGGGCCGACGCCATGGGTTGGAAGTACGACCACGTGGACTACACCGAGCTCTCCAACAACCTGTGGGAGATCCACGGGACGTGGTCGGGCCAGATGGTCTACTACCAGTACTACCTGCCGAAGGGCCTCGACATCACGGCGTTGTCGTATTCCTGGCCACCCCAGGGGCCCGGCGGGCAGAAGGGCATGATCTCCCACGACCTGTTCGCCATCTCGAAGGGCGCGGCGAACCCGGTGCTCGCGCACCTGCTCATCGACTACCTCTATGAGCCCGCCAACGCGTTGGAGAACTACACCTATGAGGGGTATCAGCCCACGGTGAACTCCCTCGACAAGGACACGGCGCTCGCCAAGGGATACCTGCCGCCGAGCTTGGACTACACGTTCGTCACGCAGGACATGTTCCCGATGGGCGTGAGCGAGCTGGAGCTAGCGCCGGCGGTCAACCAGCTCTACCAGCAGATCTACCAAGAAGTGACGGGTGGCGCGTAAGGACGATCGCCGGGGGAGCTGGTACCCCCGGTTCTTCTGGCCGTCGTTCGCGGCGCCGGCAGCGGTCTGGGTACTCCTGTTCTTCGTGTTGCCCTTCTACGTGGTGCTGTCGGTTGCGTTCGGCGGGCTGGATCAGATCTTCCTCACGGCGACGCCCGTCTACAACCCGCTGCGCTGGGATACCGGACCGTTCCGCGAGGTCGTCGGACAGCTCTTCACGAGCGGATCGATCGCGCAGCAGACGTTCGTGCGGACCCTCGTCTACGTGGGGATCGCGACGCTGATGAGCCTGTTGATCGGCTACCCCGTGGCGTATTTCATCGCGCGGCACTCCGGTCGCGCGAAGGTCGCGTTCCTGGTGGCGTTCATCGCGCCGTTCTGGATCAGCTACATGATGCGGATGTTCGCGTGGGTGAACCTGTTGCAGCCCGAGGGCTACGTGAATCGCTTCCTCGGATGGCTCGGGATCATCCAGGAACCGCGCCTGTGGTTGAACGGGAAACCGTCCACGGTCGTGTTGGGCCTGGTCTACGGCTACGTCCCGTACATGATCCTGCCGCTTTACGGCATGCTCGACCGGATCGACCGATCCGTGATCGAGGCGGCGCGAGACCTGGGTGCCGGGCAGGCGAAGACGTTCCTCCGCGTGACGTTGCCCCTGTCGCGTCAGGCGATCCTGGCCGGTTGCGTGATCGTCGCGTTGCCCATGTTCGGCGACTACTTCACGGAGACGCTGCTGGCGAGCACCCGGCAGACGGCCATGTTCGGCAACCTGATCGTGAGCTCCATGGACAGCTCGCTCGTCAACCAGGGGGCTTCGCTCGTGATCGTGCTGATCGCGGTGCTCATCGTCCCGATGCTCTACTACCTCCGGAGCACGAACGTCGCGAGGGAGCTGGCCGGGCGATGAGCGCCCGTTCGGAGAGGGCCCGGCCCCGATCGCGGGTCGCCGGGTGGGCGATGAACCCTTGGGCGCGTGCGCGGTTCCTGTGGGTGATCGCGATCGCCTACGTCGTGTGGACGCTGCTACCGGTGTTCATCGCGGTCGCGTTCTCCTTCAACGCCGGGAAAGCGCAGACGACGTGGCAGGGGTTCTCGCTGACGCGGTGGTACGTCACCGACGTGAACTCGGTCTGGCAAGACAGCGAGCTCCGTTCCGCCCTCTTCCAGAGCCTGAAGCTCTCGGGGATCACGGTCCTGATCGCCGTGCCGTTCGGGGTGGCGTTCGCGCTGGCGCTCGACCGGTGGCAGGCTCGGAGCGCCTCGGCCGCGAACTTCCTGATGCTGTTCTCGTTCATCACGCCCGAGATCGCGATCGGTGTCGGGTTGTTCTTGATGTTCACCCAGCTGGTCTCGGGGATCGGTCTGGGCTTCAAAGCGCAGGTGTTCGGCCTGTCGATGTTCGAGATGGCCTACCCCGTGATCGTGGTGCGCGCGAGGTTGCTCTCGATCGGCCGCGAGTATGAGGAGGCCGCGATGGACCTGGGGGCTTCACCGATCGGAGCGATGCGTCGGGTCCTGCTCCCGCTGCTCGCGCCGGCGATCTTCGCGAGCGTGGCGATCGTGTTCGCCTCGGCGATCGACAACTTCGTGATCTCGCAACGACTCTCCGTGAACGCGTCGACCCAGACGATCCCGATCATCATCTACAGCTCCGCTCGCCGATCGCCGCTCCCGTCGCTGAACGCGCTGGCCACGATCACGTTGGCGTCTTCGACGCTGTTGGTCGCGGCCGCGGCGATCGTCTATCGACGGTTCACCCGGAACGAACGCGCCGCGCGGCGTCGCGGCGCCGGCGTCTAGGTGGGGATGCGCGGCCGGACGGCCCTGGGCGAGACCTGGCGGAGCGCCCGACGGGAAACGTGCTCGTGCGGATAGATCCACACCGCGCCGAACGCGAGCGCGAGCTGGACGACGAACCACCAGACCCACACCGGGCTCCGCACGTCGATACCCGCGATCTCGCCGCGGCCGACGATGGGTAACAGCAGCGAAGGGACGTAGGCGAACCCCAGGAACCGCGCCGGCCCATGGAACCCCTCCAGATAGGCGATGGCCCCCGCCAACCAGAACGAGAGCACGGAGATGCCGTAGAGGATCGCGAGGATCACCGCGAGGCCGGCCCGAAGCGTTCGGGCGCGCGGGGACTCCGACATGCGTCTGCCCTCCGCGGGGCCGCGCAGGCGACGGGTACAGGCTAGGGCCGGACGGTGCGCGAATCCAACACCGGCGGCCAACGAGGCCGGCTTCGGGTTAGTACGCGCCCTTGCCGAACAGGACCGCGGGGACGGTGCGCAGGAGCAGGACCAGGTCCTGGTGGAGCGACCAGGTCCGGATGTACTCGAGATCGAGATCCACCCATGTCTCGAAATCGAGGTCGGAACGTCCGCTCACCTGCCACCGGCACGTGATCCCGGGCTTGACCAGCAGGCGGCCCATCTCACGCTCCGTGTACATCGCGCACTCCTCGGGGAGCGCCGGGCGCGGCCCCACCATGCTCATCTGGCCGAGGAGCACGTTCACGAACTGGGGAAGCTCATCGATGCTCATCCGTCGGATCACGCGTCCGACCCTCGTCACACGAGGATCCTCTCGGATCTTGAAGACTGGGCCGGTCGCCTCGTTCATGTGGCGGTGGTGGTCTCGTTGCTCGTGTGCCCGATCTTCCATGGACCGGAACTTGTACATCGTGAACGGCTTCCCGCCACGACCCACACGCTGTTGGCGGTACAGGATGGGGCCGGAAGAGGTCGCGCCGATCGCGACGGCGACGACCACGAGAACCGGAGCGAACAGCACCAGGGCCACGAGGCTCCCGATCACGTCCATCACGCGCTTCACCGCGAGCCGCCATCCCGCCGCGCCGACGAGCCCTTCCTGGACCGGGGTCGCTGCGGGGTCGGAGACGACGACTGACAACAACGGCGCAGCGTCCAGGTCGACGAAACCGGTCTCTCCACCAGAGCCTTGCATCCCGAGGATGGGTTCGGAGGCGACGGTGGGTTGTCCGGCCTCGACGAGCCGACCCTCACGGGAAAAGCCGATCAACGCCGATACGCCCCCTTCCTACGACCCCGGCCATAGCTCTCCCCCGTGGAGGGAGCTGTGGGCATCTCCTACCGACAGTATTCTCCCCATATGGGGGAGTTGTGCCTTCCCCCAAACGGGCTACTCCCCGCCCCTACTTTGGAACTAAGGCATTCGGACCTCACGTCGAGGTCGACTGTAGCGCACACACACACATGCAGTCACCATTCGAACGTTACAAATCGACTCGAGCAGCCTTCCGGCCCCTTCCCGCAGAACCGCGCGTCTCACTAGACTCCGAAACGTTCGACCGACGCTCGGGGGAGGATCGAACCATGTGGAGCGTGCGACGACGGGGTGTAGCGCTCATCGCTACCCTGCTCATCGCCATCGCCATGTCGTTCGTCGCTCCACCGGCCGGTGCGGCGAGTCCGGGAACCGTATACACCTGGGGCGACAATGCGCTCGGCCAGCTCGGCGACGGCGGGACGGCCGGCCGCTCCACGCCGGCCTCGATCGGGCTGTCGAACGTGACCGGCGTGAGCGGGGGCAGGGACCACGCCCTGGCGCTGCTCGCCGACGGGACGGTACGCGCATGGGGACACAACAACTTCGGCCAGGTCGGTGACGGCACGACCACGAACCGGCGCATGCCCACCTTGGTGGCCGGACTCTCGAGCGTCGTCGAGGTCGCTGCCGGCCACTACCACAGCATGGCCCTGCGATCCGACGGAACCGTATGGGACTGGGGTCAGAACGTGAACGGCCAGCTGGGGGACGGCACGACGACGGTTCGCCGAACGCCCGTGCAGGTGGTCGGACTCACCGGTGTCGCGCACATCGCGGGCGGTCGCGACATGAGCTACGCGCTCAAGACCGACGGAACGGTGTGGGCGTGGGGACTGAACTCGGACGGGGAGCTGGGCGATGGCACCACCTCGACCCGCACCACCCCGGTGCGGGTCGGGTCGCTGACGGGGATCACCGAGATCGCGGGCGGCCGCGATCACGGGCTCGCGTTGCGGTCGGACGGGACGGTGTGGTCGTGGGGCGACAACGCCTACGGTGAGCTCGGAGTGGGTTCCGGAGCGGATCGCCCGAACCCGGTCCAGATCGGGGCCTTGGCCGGGGTGGTCTCACTCACGGCCGGCGCGTTCCACTCGATCGCGCTGCTCTCGGACGGGACGGTCCGCGCGTGGGGTCGGAACAACCTCGGACAGCTCGGGGACAACACGACGACCAACCGCTCGACGCCCGTATCGGTGCAAGGTCTCACCTCGGTGGCGGCCGTGGGGTCCGGCCGTGATCACAGCCTCGCCGCGATGGCGGACGGCACAGCGAGAGCTTGGGGCCGCAACGACTTCGGCCAGCTCGGCGACACGACGACGACGAACCGGATGGCGCCGGTGGTGATCGCCGGGCTCTCAGGGGTGATCGATCTGTCCGGCGGGCAGGGATACACCGTGGCGCTCGCGGCTCCTGGACCTCCCGACACCACCCCTCCCACACAGCCCGGGAAGCCGTCGGGGTCGAGCAACACCCCGGGGTCGATCGCTCTGGCATGGGCGGCCTCATCGGACGACACGAGCACGCAAATCACCTATCAGGTCTTCCGCGACGGTGGGCTGGCGGGAACGGTCATGAGCGCATCAACGACGACGGTGGGGTTCACCGACACCGGGCTCGCGCCGAGCTCGACCCACACCTACACCGTGGTGGCGCGGGACGCGGCCGACAATCCGAGCACACCCAGCGATCCCTCCGACCCCATCACCGTGCTCGCGGGACCTCCGGTGCTCTTCGCGGACGATTTCTCCAGCGGGAACCTCTCCCTATGGACCACGGTGACCCGGCTGACGATCGACCCGGCCGTCGGCGATCCCGCGCCGAGCGCGAAGGCGCAGGGTCCGATGAGCTCGTTCGCGATGAAGACGTTGGCGTCGCCGGCGACGACGATCTGCGAGAGCGCGCACGTGAACCTCACGGATCGCGGAACGAACACCGTGGCGCTGCTCCGCCTGGTCACCGCGGGCAACATCGGGATCGTCCGGCTCTTCGTGAACACGTCGGGGGTGCTGGTCGCCAAGGCCGACGCCCCGGGAACCACGAAGACGTCGGGGGTTGCGCTCGGGTCCGGGTGGATCTCGCTCGAGCTGTGCGGCGCCGTGACGGGCGCTACCGGGGTCTGGGACGTCTACCGCAACGGCACACACATCATCTCGGCGTGGGCGACGGCCGCCCCGAACGCGCTGATCGCCGCGGTGCAGATCGGCGACACCACCGCGAAGACCATGACGGTCAACTTCGACGATGTGATCGTCGACCAGCAAGCCGGTTGACGTCAAGGACGCTCACCGCACCGCGGGTCCTGCCTCGAGGTTGCCTCCTGACTCGAGGTCGCTTCCTGATCGGACTTGACAAGACGCCGAGTTGACGTCATAGTGACGTCATCACGCACCACCGAGACGGCATCGGTGACAACGAGGGTCGTCGAGACGGAAGGGGTTGAGGACCATGATCCCCACGATCCACCGAGAGCTGGCGTACCTGCGGTCACAGGATCTGGCGCGCGAGGCAGAGCCTCGTTCCACCCGAAGGGGCGCGCGGAGGTCCACTCGCCGGCCGACCCCTCGGACCGGCGCCGAGGAGCGGTAACCCGATGGACCTGACGCCGTACGTGCAGGGCGTGCGAGCCGATCTCGAGGCCGTGGCCGGCTCGGACGAGTCTTCATCGGCCATCGCCGATCGCATCGGACGCGCCCTCGAGCCCTCGCTCCAGCTCCGGTTGTTGGACGCTCTCGGGCAGGCCGCGCAGGAGCTGTCCGAGCAGCTCCCCATGGGCCGCATCGACGTCCGGCTGGCGGGCCGGGATGTGCAGCTCGCGTACGCGGGCGAGGAGCCAGCCCCCGAGGCGGCGGCGCCCGATGAAGGCAGCGGTACCGCCAGGATCACGTTGCGGATGCCGGATGCCCTGAAGGCTCGGGTCGAGGATCGGGCGAACCGCGACGGCGTCTCCGTGAACACGTGGCTCGTCCGCGCGGCTTCGCGTGCGATCGAGACCCAACGGCGGTCGGGCCGCCGCATCACCGGGATGGCTCAGAGCTGACCCCACCCGATCAGGAAGGAAGGACCCACCGATGGAAGCCATGACGTTCGAGACACCGAACGGCCTCGAGCTGGATCTGCGGATCCCCGCCGGAGAGATCGTGATCCGATCGAGCGACGGCGGGGTGACCCGGCTCGAGATCCGGAACGAGCGTGACCCCGATGACTTCCGGATCAGCTGCGACCCGCTCCACGCCGGCGGACACCACCGGCTGACCGTCGACCAGAGCGAACGCAAGTGGTCCGGGTCGCACGGGAACGACCTCCGCGTGGAGGTGACGGTGCCGATCGGTACGGACGTCACGTGCCAGACGGGATCGGCGGATCTCGAGGTGACCGGTTCGATCGGCTCGCTGACGTTCGCGAGCGGCTCGGGCGACTGCCGGTTCGACCGGGCCGATCGCGACGTCTCGATCAAGACCGCGAGCGGA
>JBOGVK010000171.1:0-1577 GCA_050692375.1 Actinomycetota bacterium | reverse complement strand
TCAGCGGCCGAGCTTCTCCTTGATCTTCGCGCCCTTCTCCTTGATCTTCTCGGCGGCCTTCTGGGCGATCATCTTCGGGATCTCGATCTTGAACGGGTCGGGTAGCTCGTGGACGATGTCGCGGTCGACGTCGGCCGGGTAGTACAGCTCCTTGTCGAGCTCCACCTTCTTCCGATACTCCGGGTCCTGGAAGTCGTCGTAGGGGATTCTCGCCTTCGGCCATTCGACCTCGAGGTGACCCGGACCGATGTCGAACAGGTACTTGGCCTCGTCCTTGCTCGGCGACGCCGCGTTCGCCCCCTCGGGGAGGGCCGCCTCGCGGGTCCAGATCGCGTCCTTCTGCGCGTTGACCACCACCACGTCGGGCGCTCCGAACTGGAACAGGCCGTCGTAGTGCGTCCGGATGCCTGCGACCATCTCGGGGACCATCGCCTCGTCCAGTGCAACGTGCGTGACCATTGCGACCTTCGGGTCGACCTGCTTCATCATGTAGCCCGCCGCGTAGTGGGGCGTGTGAGCGGTGTCGACCGTGTTGTTCATCAGCGTCTCGGGCATCCCCATCTTCACCTGTTGGAGCACCGGCAGGTCGGGCTGGATCTCGGTAACGAAGACGTCGGCGCCCTTGGCCATCTCGATCGTCTTCTCGTCGGGGCGGCCGTCGCCGGTCCACACGAACGAGAGGCCGTTCCAGTCGAGGCGGTAGCCGGAGGCGCCGTCCCCGTGGAGGCGCCGCCAGTGCTTGATCACGACTCCGTCCTCGTCGTAGACAACCCCACCGTCGTCCTTGTAGTCGAACTCGGTGACGTCGATCTCGTAGCCGTCGCCGATCGGGAATATGTTGAAGCTCCTGGTGTGCCAGCGGAGCATCTGCTTCATCGCGTCGATCATCGCCGTGGTGCCCTGCTCGGGGGTGGGGCCCGAGGGACCATAGATCCGGAGCGGCTTCCAGCGCCCCGCCCAGGCCGCGAAGGCGTACAGGTACGGGATCTCAAGGTAGTGGTCGCCGTGCAGGTGGGTGATGAAGATGTCGTTGACCATCGTTATTGGCACCTGCATCGCGACGATGTTCCTCAGGCAGCCCGGGCCGAGGTCGAAGAAGAACCGCTTGGGCCCCTTTCCGAGCTCGACCATGATCGCGGTGCCCGCCTGGTCTCTCCGGGGCGGGAACGGGTTGCTGCCGACGAACGAGATCCGCATCTCGTCGTCGCCCATCTTCTCCGACGCCGGGAAGTAGGTGCTGTTGTTCTCGACCGAGTCCGTCGGCTTGAAGTAGTCGGGCAGCGTGATGCCGCCGCCCGGCACGCCGCCGTAGGGATTCGCGGCCGGGACTCCGTTCGATGATCCGTTTGCCATCCGGGTTTCTCCTTCTTCGTTCGCCTTGGTCCTCCGGGATCTCAGTCAAGTCTGTGGCCTGCCCTCGGCCCGAGCAAGGGGGCTGGCAGGCATTGCGTCAGTGGTGTCCGCCCCCCTTGGGGCCTGGCACCGCCCGGCACGTTCCCCTACCGCTCGTCCGTTGACCGCCCGGGACCGCCGAGTCCCTGGCGGTCGGCCCTGCTCGCGAACTCCCGCCTGACGCC
>JBOGVK010000170.1:0-3538 GCA_050692375.1 Actinomycetota bacterium | reverse complement strand
ATCAACCGGTTGCCGTCGACGTCCTCCACTATCGCGCCCGAAGCTCGAGCGGAAACGATCGAGTGGATCGCCGGGAACGCCGAAGGCATGGCCCCGTCGCGACGCGCGATCCACTCCTTCGATCGCGGACCGGGGATCTGGGTCACGACCTTACGCTCCTGGGGGATGTCCATCACACGTCCTCCTCCTGCTGGGCGGGCACCGGGCGTCGGCGTTTCGTCCGTTCAGGCTACCCGTGCGTCCCTGCCGTTTCCCGCACGCGATCGACCGAAGCAGGCTACATGCTTTGTACGAACCGTCCATGGCCTGGAGCAGAAGCGGCGCACCAGCCGGCCTTCACTGTCCGACCCGTACAATCCCGCGTATGACCGTGAGCGTACGAGACATCCTCGGCGTCCCCGGGTTGGCGCTGCGTCTGGTCGCGGGCGCTGGGGAGACGGACCGTCCGATCCGCTGGGTCCACGTCAGTGAGCTCGAAGACCCTACGCCCTGGTTGAAGGGCGGCGAGCTGCTCCTCACGACCGGGATGGGCGTCGGTGCGACGCCGGCCAAGCAGCGCGCCTACGTGAAACGCCTGGCCGAAGCCGGTCTCGCCGGTCTTGGCTTCGGGCTGGGGTTCTCTCACGACAAGGTTCCGCGTTCGCTCGTGACCGCGGCAGAGCAGGTCGCGTTCCCCGTGTTCGAGGTGCCGTACCCCGTGCCGTTCATCGCGCACCGAAGCGGTGTTCACGCGGATCCTCGCCGAGCAGTTCGACACCTTGCAGCGCGCCGTTGACGCGGAGCACGTCCTGACCCGCGCGGTGATGGAGGGCGCGGGCATCGAGGGCATCGCGGCGTCGCTCGCCGACGTCACGAAGGGATGGGCATCGCTGTTGGATCTGCACGGGATCCTGCTCGCCACGACGTCGCGCGCCGCCACGGCTCGCGCAGATCGCGTGAGGGATGAGATCCGGTCCGCACGTCCCGAGGGGACGAGCTTCAGCATGTCGTTCGTCGACAAGGGCCATCACGTATGGGTCCAACCGGTGGGAGCCCAGGGTCGCGTCGAGGCCTTCCTGACCGTGGGCAAACCCGAGCAGCCGAGCCAACTCGACCGGATCGTCGCCGGGCATGCGCTCTCGTTGTTCGCGATCGAGCTGGCGAAGTCGCGCGCCGTTGCCGACGCCGAGCGCCGGCTGCAGGGTGATTTCTTCGACGATCTGGTGGCCGGCGCGTCGTCGCCCGTCGACGCCGCTCGCGGACTCGCTCGTTTCGGATTCGCGCGCGACGCGCGAGTGGTCGCCGTGGCCCTCGAAGGCTGCGATGCGGATGCGCTCGTCCGCGTGGCGGAAGACCACGGGTCACGGGCGGGTGGTGGATTCCTGGTCTCGCGCGAGGGCGAGGGCGTGTCGTTGCTGCTCCCGGCCGACCCGCCGCCGGAGCTGGAGGAACTCGTTACGGTGCTGGGCGTGCGTGTCGACGCCGTGCTGCGGGGCGGATCGGGGAGCGCCGTCGAGCCGGCGGAGGTTGGTCGGAGCCTGCGCGAGGCGCACTACGCGCTCCAGG
The DNA here is from genome assembly GCA_050692375.1 of Actinomycetota bacterium. Classification (GTDB taxonomy): domain Bacteria; phylum Actinomycetota; class UBA4738; order UBA4738; family HRBIN12; genus JBBQVZ01. The sequence goes on along the minus strand of JBOGVK010000170.1, from coordinate 1,993 downwards.
TATGCCGCCTCGAGGGGTGGAGCACCGCGGGGTTCGAGGATCTCGGCACCTATCGGCTGTTGTTGTCGATGGCAGATCCCGGCGCTCTGAAGGCCTTCGCCGATTCCCTGTTGGGGCCGCTCGATGCCCACGATCGCGACCAGCGCGGCGAGCTGCTGCCTTCTCTCCATGGGTTCCTGCAGCACAACTCCCGATGGGAGACCGCGGCGGCCGAGCTGTTCGTGCATCGTCACACCCTCCGCTATCGGATGCGCAAGGTCGAGGAGCTCACGGGACGGGACCTGTCCAGCTCGTTCGACCGCATGGAGTTCTGGCTCGCCCTTCGGGCCCGCGACCTCCTGGTGGCCGATGCAGACGCCTGAGCGAGGCTTGTCCCCTCCGTACAGGGAGCCGGGTCATGCTTCACCGAACGGCGGATGGCTCATCTCGGGCCGAACGCGGCATACTGGCGGCCGAAGCTCGGTTCAGTGGAGTCCGGTCCCGTCACCAAGGAGGGGGAGCGATGGCTGACAACTATCAGATGTTCATCAACGGCGAGTGGGTGAACTCGTCGGACGGTGGGACGAGGGACGTGATCAACCCCGCCACGGGCGAAGTGATCGCCAGCGTGCAGGAGGGGACGGCCGAAGACGCGAACAGCGCCGTTGCGGCCGCGAAGAAGGCGTTCGAGACCTGGTACGACTCGACACCGAAGGACCGGCAGATCGCGCTGCTGAAGCTCGCCGATCGGATCGAGCAACACGGTGAGGAGCTGATCAAGCTCGAGGCGCTGAACGTTGGCAAGCCGTACGCGGTCACGATGTCGGAAGAGCTGCCGCCGATCGTCGACAACCTTCGGTTCTTCGGCGGCGCGGCTCGCATGCTCGAGGGACGTTCGGCGGGCGAGTACATGGCCGGGTTCACGAGCTTCGTGCGGCGTGAGCCGATCGGCGTCGCCGGTCTGATCGCCCCCTGGAACTACCCACTGATGATGGCGATCTGGAAGATCGGTCCGGCGCTCGCCACCGGCAACTGCATCGTGTTGAAGCCGTCGGAGCTCACGCCGCTCACGGCGCTCAAGATGGCCGAGCTCGCGTCGGATCTCTTCCCACCCGGCGTCTTCAACGTGGTCACCGGCGACGGGCTCCCCGTCGGGGACACGCTGGTCCGCCATCCCGACGTCGGCATCGTCTCGCTCACCGGCGACGTCAACACCGGCAAGCTGATCCATTCGAACGCGTCGGAGACGTTGAAGCGCACGCACCTCGAGCTCGGTGGCAAGGCGCCGGTCATCATCTTCGACGACGCTGACATCGCGACGGCCGTCGAATGGGTGAAGATCGCTGGCTATTTCAACTCCGGTCAGGACTGCACCGCCGCTTGCCGCGTGCTGGTCGGCCCGGCGCAGTACGACAACGTCTTGGCGGAGCTCGTCCCCGCGGTCCAGTCGATCAACATGGGAGACCCGTTCGACGACGCGACCGAGGTCGGCTCCGTGATCTCCAAGGAACAGCTCGAGCGCGTCGAGGGGTTCATCGAGCGCGCGGAGAGCGCCGGCGGCAAGGTCCTCACGGGTGGCAAGGCGATGGACCGCGAGGGCTATTTCTACGAGCCCACGGTCGTCGCGGACGTGGCGCAGGATGCCGAGATCATCCAGAAGGAGGTTTTCGGTCCCGTCGTAACCGTACAGCGGTTCGACGACGAGGAACAGGCGCTCTCGTGGGCGAACGGCGTCGACTACGGCCTGGCGTCATCGGTGTGGACGCGCGACGTGGGCCGCGCGATGCGGATGGCGCGCCGCCTGCAGTACGGGTGCGTCTGGGTGAACACGCACATCCCGCTGACGCCGGAGATGCCGCACGGCGGCTACAAGCAGAGCGGTCACGGTAAGGACATGTCCGTGTATTCGCTTGAGGACTACACGAACATCAAGCACGTGATGGTGTCGCTGGACTAGCTCGACAAATGGGTAGTCTGTGACAGACTAGTGGTCACGTCCGGCGCGCGCCGAAGG
>JBOGVK010000169.1:0-10920 GCA_050692375.1 Actinomycetota bacterium | reverse complement strand
CCAGAGGAGGTGGAGTTGAGGGAGTACGAGATCATGTTCATCCTGCCCGCCGAGGCCGACGAAGCGCTCGTCGGAACGGCGGTCGACCGGATCGCCAAGGTGGTATCCGCCGCCGGCGGCGAGGTCGGGAAGATCGATCGGTGGGGACGCCGGCGCTTCGCGTACGAGATCGCACATCAGACGGAGGGGTACTACGTCGTCGTGCGGTTCACCGCGGAGCCGACGACCGCCGCGGAGCTCGACCGACCCCTGAACCTGGCAGACGAGATCATCCGGCACAAGGTGACGGTCGTGCCGCAGAAGAGCGAGAAGCCGCAGAAGCACAAGGCACCTTCCCCCACGTCGGCGTGAGCCATACGCGTCGAGGTGCGGACAACACGAGGTGGTGAGTTGACATGGCGAACGACAACCAGGTGACCGTGATCGGCAACCTGACCGATGACCCCGAGCTGCGGTATACGCCGAACGGGGCCGCGGTGTGCAAGTTCCGGATCGCCGTGAACCGTCGTATCCCGGATGGGAACGGCCAGTGGAAGGACGGAGAGGCGTCGTACTTCTCCGTGAACTGCTGGCGATCCCTCGCCGAGAACGTGGCCGAGACGCTCACGCGCGGAACGCGTGTGGTCGTGTCCGGCCGACTGCAGTACCGAGCCTGGGAGAGCCAGGACGGCGAGAAGCGAAGCGCCGTCGAGATCGAGGCCGACGAGATCGGCCCGAGCCTCCGGTGGGCCACCGCCAAGATCGAACGCAACCCACGCTCTTCCGGCGCAAGCACCGGTGGAGACTGGGGCGACAAGGTGGCTGCACCGGTCGGCGGCCCGAGTGAGGAGACACCGCTGGATGCCGGGTAAAGGGAAACCACGCGAGGGGTCCAGGCGCCCCAAGCGCGAGAAGGACGACAAGCCTTGGAAGAAGACCAAACGGAAGGCATGCGTCTACTGCAAGGAGAAGATCGACTTCGTGGACTACAAGGACGTGGTCTCGCTGCGGAAGTTCGTCTCCGAGCGCGGGAAGATCCGCGCTCGGCGCGTGACGGGCAACTGCGTGCAGCACCAGCGAGACGTGGCCACCGCCGTCAAGAACGCCCGTCAGATGGCGCTGCTCCCGTACTCGAGCCGATGAAGGTCATCTTGCAGCAGTCCGTGGAGAAGCTCGGCGAGCCCGGCGATGTCGTCGAGGTGGCGGCCGGCTACGCGCGGAACTTCCTGGTTCCCCGTGGGCTCGCGGTTGGAGCGCAGAAGGGCGCCTTGAAGCACGCGGACAACCTCAAGCGTGCACACATCTCACGTCAGTCCAAGGAGAAGGTCGAGTTCGAGGCCCTCGCCTCGAAGCTCATCGCGTCGCAGATCCGGATCCCCGCGCGAGCCGGCGAGGAAGGCAAGTTGTTCGGATCGGTCACGGGGGCGGACGTCGCCGACGCGATCGCCGCGCAGGCCGGGATCACGATCGACCGCAAGGACGTGCACCTGGAGGAGCCCATCCGGTCTCTGGGAACCCACGAGGTTCGCATCCATCTGTTCGCCGAGGTCGATCCGGTGGTGAGCCTCGAGGTCGTTGGCGAGGGATAGATCCTCAGGCCATCGAAGGCCGGGCCGAAGGCCCGGCCTTCGGCTTGCGTCCCAGACCCGCGGAACGGGATGTCAGAGGGGTGTTCCACACTTGTCCCCATGGATATCCACATGGGGAAGCCGCAGGTCACGGCCGGAGTGACAAGGAATCTTCGATCGCGACCTGCGGTGCAGCAATCCACACCACTTATCCAATGGAAGTTCTCAGGGCGAAGCGTAGCCTCGACAGGTCGGGCGGCTGTACGGGCGAGGAGGGGTCGGAGCTTTGGTGCGCACCGCTGATGACGTTCGGCGCATCGCCAGGGCAGATACCCGGGTCCCGCCGCAGAACATCGAGGCCGAGGAGTCCGTCCTCGGGGCCATGATGCTCTCGTCCGAGGCCATCGCCGACGTCGTCGAGGTCCTGCAGGCCGACGACTTCTACCGCTCGTCGAACGGTCGGATCTACGAGACGCTCCGCGGTCTGTACGCGCGGGGCGAGCCGGTCGACATCGTCACCGGGGTCGAGGCGCTCAAGCGCGGCGGGATCCTCGAAGACGTCGGCGGCCATCTGTACATGCGCGACCTGGTCGACCAGGTGCCCACACCGGCGTCGGCCGCGCACTATGCGCGGATCGTCTCCCAGACGGCGCTGCTCCGGCGCCTGATCGGTGCGGCGGCCGACATCATGGACATGGCCTACGCCGCGCCGCCCGACCCGGAGGGTGTGGCCGACACCGCCGAGCAGCGCATCTACGACGTCGCCCGCCGCGAGGATCACGAAGAGGTGGCCATCCTTCGCGATCTGGTCGATCAGGCGATGGTCGACCTGGAGAACATCCAGAACCGCGACACCACCTACACCGGGCTGCCGTCCGGGTTCCGCGACCTCGACGACCTGACCTCGGGGCTCCAGCCGGGCAACCTGATCGTGATCGCCGCACGACCGGGCGTCGGCAAGTCGTCCCTTGCCACGAACATCGCCCGCAACGTGGCGATCGGCCGTCATCCGGTGGCGCTGTTCTCGTTGGAGATGTCGCGTTACGAGATCGGCATGCGTCTGCTGTGCTCGGAGGCGCGTGTGGCGTGGGACCGCATCCGCAACAAGCGCGTCGGTCCCGACGACTGGTCCCGCATCGTGCAGGCCGCCGAGGTGTTGCACGACGTGCCTCTGCACATCGTCGACGCCGGCAACGTGAACATCGTCGACATCCGGGCGAAAGCCCGTCGTATGCGCACAGGCAGACAGGGTCTCGATCTGATCATCGTCGACTACCTCCAGCTGATGACGAGCCCGCTCACGCGCCGGCCCGACAACCGTCAGCAGGAGGTCGCCGAGATCAGCCGTTCGCTGAAGCTGCTCGCGAAAGAGCTCCACGTGCCGGTGATCGCGCTCTCACAGCTGAACCGCAACCCGGAGGCGCGCGCGGACAAGCGACCGCAGCTGTCGGACCTCCGCGAGTCGGGCGCCATCGAGCAGGACTCCGACGTCGTGATGTTCATCCACCGCGACGACGCCGATCCCGAGAAGAAGCGTCAGACCGAGCTGATCATCGCGAAGCACCGTAACGGGCCGACCGGCAACATCCGACTGGACTTCGAGCCCTCGCTCACGCAGTTCCGCAACGCCACGCGCGACGCGCCGCAGTGACCGGCACGCCGGCGACGTCCACTCCCCGTCGTGTCCGGACCATCGTGGATCGGCTGCGCAAGAGATTCGGTGAGCTCGAGCCTCCGCGCCGCGCCGACCCGCTCGAAGAACTGATCCTCACGGTGCTCTCGCAGCACACGAGCGACATCAACGCGGAGCGGGCGTTCGCCCTGCTGCGGGCCGCGTTCCCGACGTGGGACGAGGTGGTCGATGCGCCGACCCTCGCCGTCGCGGACACGATCCGGTCCGGCGGTTTGGCGAACACGAAGGCGCCGCGCATCCAGGCGATCCTGCGGGAGGTGCATGTTCGCGAGGGTCGGTATGACCTGTCCTGGCTTCGTAGCGCGTCCGACGTCGACGCTCGGGCGTACCTGACATCGCTCCCCGGCGTAGGCCCCAAGACGGCGGCCGTCGTGCTGTCCTTCGCGCTCGGCCGCGACGCGATCCCGGTCGACACCCACGTGCACCGCACGTCGGCGCGCCTGGGCCTCGTCCCGCCCAAGGTCTCGGCCGAACGTGCCGACCGCCTGCTGCACGATCTGGTGCCCGTCGGCCTCCGAACGCAACTGCACGTCGCCTTGATCCGGCTCGGCCGCGAGATCTGCAAAGCCCCGATCCCGCGCTGCCGTCAATGTCCGCTGAATGATCTCTGCCCGACCGCTCCGCGGTACCTCTAGAAGTCGCTACGCAACCGGAGCTCCGCCATCCAGCCGCTCCTTGAGCGCGTCCACGTTCTGCTGGACGTACCGCCGCACGACCGACGCGAGCAACACGTGCCGGATGAACGGGACCACTCCGGTAGTCGGCGGATCCACGATCCGCTCGACGTAGGATCCGCTGGCGGCCGGTGAGATGACGAACGTCGTGCGGTAGGTGCCCGCTGTCTCCGTCGCAGCGAACCCGAACCGCGTCGTCGGCTCGTACGCGGTCACCTCCACGTCGGTCGCACGCAGACGACCCTTTCGGGCACCCTTCCTTCCCGCGGTGCGGTACCGCGATCCCACGCCGATCGGTCCGCGGTCGACACGGACGGCTTCGAACTCCTGCGGCGACCACTCGCCGTGACGCTCGAATCAGAGATGAGCGCGAATGCTTCGTCGGGAAGCGCAGCCACGTTGATCATGAACCTCATCCGACGCGGGTTGTCGCCTTGCGCCGCTTCCATCGCCCACCTTCAGGGTCGAACGCTGGAGCGGGTGAGGGGAATCGAACCCCCGTCTCAAGCTTGGGAAGCTTACGTTCTGCCATTGAACCACACCCGCGTGGGCCCTCCGGGCGCACCGGAGGACCGCAAGTGTAGCGAGCGACAGGCGTCCGGTGCGACCTGCTAGGTTTCCCACTCCCATGGCTGAGTTCGACCCGGATTTCTGGCCGCACACGCTCTCCCGCGTCATCTCCCATCAGGCGCTCACGGCCGACGAGTCGGCCGAAGCGATGCGCGTGATCATGAGTGGCGAGGCGTCGCCCGGCCAGATCGGGGGGTTCCTGATGGCGCTTCGCACGAAGGGCGAGACCGTCGACGAGCTCGAGGGCCTCGCTCGCACGGCGCTCGGATTCGCAAGTCCCGTGCATGCCGCCGCGCCGGTCGTCGACACCTGCGGAACCGGCGGCGACCGAAGCGGCACGTTCAACATCTCGACGGTCGCTGCGATCGTCGTCGCCGGCGCGGGGGTGCCGGTCGCCAAGCACGGCAACCGGGCCGCCTCGTCGCACTGCGGCTCGGCGGATCTGCTGGAGGCGCTCGGCGTGAAGATCGATCTCGACGCGGCCGGTGTCGAGCGCTGCCTGGGGGAGGTCGGCATCGGGTTCATGTTCGCACCGGTGTTCCACCCGTCCGCGGCGCATGCCGGCCCGGTCCGGCGCGAGCTCCGTGTTCCGACCGTCTTCAACTTCCTCGGACCGCTCACGAATCCCGCCAAGCCGTTCGCACAGGTGGTCGGCGTGTCCGACGAGCGGATGCTGCCGCTCGTGGCCGAGGTCCTGGCGCGTCGTGGCATAAGAGCGAAGGTGTTCCGAGGCGAGGACGGGTTGGACGAGCTCACCACGACCGGCATCTCCACGGTGTTCGACGTGCGCGACGGCGACCTACGCGAGGGACACCTCGATCCCGCGTCTCTCGGTCTCGCGCGCGCGACGCTCGACGATCTGCGGGGCGGCGACGCCGCCGAAGCCGCGACGATCGCTCGCGAGGTGCTCGGTGCGGGGTCGGGTGCACGCCGCGACGTCGTGATCCTCAACGCCGGAGCCGCGCTCGAGGTCGCCGGTCACTCGAAGGATCTGGCGGACGGGATCGCCGCAGCGGCCGCGGCGATCGACTCGGGGGCGGCATCCGAGACGCTCGAGCGATGGATCGCGGTGTCGAACGCCTGAAGGACCAGCATGAGGTCCGTGGGACCCGGTAGCATCACCGCCCGATGATCCTGTCCGACCGCACCATCCGCGAGGAGCTCGCCGCTGGTCACATCGTCATCGATCCCTTCGACGAGGCGTGCATCCAACCGTCTTCGATCGACCTCCACGTCGACAGCGAGTTCCGGGTGTTCCAGAACAACCGGTATCCGTTCATCGACGTGAAGAATGAGCAGCCGGATCTGACCGAGCTGGTCGAGGTCAAGGAGGGCGAGCCGTTCATCTTGCACCCGGGGGAGTTCGTGCTGGGATCCACGCTCGAACGCGTCGCGCTCCCCGACGATCTGGTCGCGCGCCTGGAAGGCAAGTCATCCCTCGGCCGCCTCGGGCTGTTGATCCATTCGACGGCGGGCTACGTCGACCCGGGGTGGGACGGCTACCTCACGCTCGAGCTTTCGAACGTGGCGAACCTTCCGATCACGATCTACCCGGGCATGAAGATCGGCCAGATCTCGTTCTTCCAGCTCTCGACGCCTGCCGACGTTCCTTATGGGTCGAAGTCGACGCGCAGCAAGTACCAGGGTCAGCGCGGCCCGACGGCGAGCCGGTTCTTCGAGGAGTTCTCGAGTAAGCGCCAGCCGTAGCGGCGTCTATTCGGGTCCGCCCGCGACCGGCTGAGGAGGTCCGACACCGAGCTGCACGGCCATCATCGCCGCTTGCGTGCGGTTCGTGACCCCGAGCTTGCGGAAGATCGCGGCCAGGTGCGCCTTCACGGTCTTCTCCGACAGGTAGAGGTTCTGCGCGATCGAGCGGTTGCTCCGCCCTTCGGACAGGAGCGCCAGGATGTCGTGCTCCCGCTGCGTCAGGTTGTACTCGGTCCGACGCGACCTGCCGCTGCCGTTCACGCCTTGCCCCGAGGACTCGACGTCCTCGAACAGGTTCTGGATCACTCGCGGAGACAGGACGTTCCCGCCGCCGGAGATCGCGACGTTGATCGCCTGTCCCAGATCTTCGGGAGTCGCGTCCTTCAGGAGATAGCCGGAGGCGCCATCGGAGAGCGCGCGTTTCACGTACGGCGCGTTCTCATAGGTGGAGAGCATGATCACGGGCATGTCGGGCCACTCGAGCTTGATGGCTCGCAGGAGCTCCAACCCATCCAGGTCCGGCATGCGGACGTCCACGAGTGCCAGGTCGGCGACCTTCTCCCGCATCAGCTCGAGCGCCGAAGCAGCGCCGTCGGCCTCCACGACGTCTGCCTCGGGGAACCCTTCCTTCACGACATAGCTCATGCCACGACGTACCAGCGCGTGGTCGTCCACGATCAAGATCCTCATCGTTCCTCTCCTCGCCCTCCGACGGGAAGGAGCGCGACCACGCGGGTCCCGCCCCCGGGCGTCGATCCGATCTCCAACGTTCCACCGATGTCTTCGGCGCGGGCACGCATCATGCTGAGCCCGAAATGTGGGTCGTCGTCTCCGACGTCCCCGATCCCGCGGCCGCGATCCTCCACCTCGATCCGCAACCCGGCAGCGTCGGCGCGCACGCGCACCGCGACGTCGGGGGTATCGGCGTGCTTGGCTGCGTTCGCGAGCGATTCCGTGATCACCGAATGCGCCGCCTCCAACACGATCGCGGGCATCGCGTCCACGTTGCCCTCGATCGATACGCGAGCGGGGAGCCCCCATCGCGCGACGAGCTCGTCCACGAAGACCGCGAGAGAGGGCTCAGGCGGACGTTCGACCTCGTACAGCTCGAACAACAGCTGGCGTACCTCGCGCAGATCGGCGCGGATCGCGGCCTCGACGGCCGTGAGTGACGCCACAGCTCCCGCCGGATCGGAAAGGATCCTCGTGCGAAGGGCATGGAGCTCAAGGACGGCGCTCGTGACGGTCTGGGTCAGACCATCGTGGATGCGCATCGCCCATCGGGCACGCTCTTGGAGCACACGGGCCTCGACCGTCTGGTCGACGGTCTCAGACGTATGCGCGGCGCGCACGGAAGCGCTTGGAGTGCTCATGCCTGGCTACATCCATTCGGTCGGGGCCGTTGGTTCTAGTCCCTTCATCGGCCGCAAGGACGCACGGCTTGACCCATCTGTGGGACGAGATGCCCGATGGGGTGTGTGCTACGCGTGCGTGAGTGGCTCGTCTGGCAAGGACCGCCGGACGAGCTGGGCGATGTCGAGGACCTGAGTGTCGTCCCCCCGCCCTCTGGCGCCGTCGTCGAGCATGATCAGGCAGTAGGGACAGGCAACCCCGACGGTATCGGCGCCAGTGCTGGCCGCCTCGTCCATCCGCTCGGCGTTGATCCGTTTGCCGATGCCTTCCTCCATCCACATCCTGGCGCCCCCGGCCCCACAGCACATGCCACGTTCCTTGTGACGCGGCATCTCCACGGTCTGAACCCCTGGTACGCCGGCCAGCACATCGCGAGGTGCGTCGTACACCTGGTTGTGCCGCCCCAGGTAGCAGGGGTCGTGATAGGCGACCAGCGCCTCGACACTCTCGGTCGGGCGCAGGCGGCCTTCGGCGACGAGGCGCCCGAGCAGCTCCGTGTGGTGGATGACCTCGTAGTCACCGCCGTATTGCGGGTACTCGTTGCGGAGCGTGTTGAAGCAATGCGGACAGTTCGCGATGACCTTCGTGACGCCGACAGCGTTCATCGTCTCGATGTTCTGCTCGGCGAGAGACTGGAACAGGAACTCGTTCCCCATCCGACGTGCGGGATCGCCGGTGCAGAGCTCGCGCGGGCCGAGGATCGCGAACGAGACACCGGCGCGCTGCAGGAGCTCGGCGACCGCCCGTGATATGGCCCGGGCGCGCTCGTCGAACGATCCAGCGCAGCCGACCCAGTAGAGATACTCCGGGGCGGTGCCGTTCACGATCGGTACGCCGAGTCCGTCGGCCCAATCGGCACGCTGCGATTGTGCGACCCCCCACGGGTTCGACTGGGCTTCGAGGTTCCGGAGCATCGCGCCCGCCTCGGCCGGGAACCGCGACTCGCCCATCACCAGCGCCCGACGCAGGTCGACGATCGTGTCGATGTGCTCGATGTCGACGGGGCACTCTTGCATGCACGCGCCGCACGTGGTGCACGACCAGATGACGTCGTCGTCGATCACACCGGGGACGAGTGCGACCCCTTCTGGTGACTCGCCGGCGGCGAGCATCTCCAGGACCTTCGGCCCCTCCTCGAACAGGTGATCCCTGAGGTTCATGATCAGCAACTTCGGTGAGAGCGGCTTACCCGTGTTCCATGCGGGGCAAGCACTCTGACAGCGGCCGCACTCGGTGCACGCGTAGAGATCCAGCAGCTCCTTGCGCGTGAGATCGCCCACGACCGCGGCTCCCAGCGACTGCTCACCGGCCTCCAGCTTCGCCATGTCGATCTTGAGCGGCTCCAGCGCGCCACGCGGCTTCGTGCTCGAGAACCACACGTTGAACGCGCTCGTGATGATGTGCAGATGCTTCGAGTACGGCAGGTACACCAGGAACCCGAGCACCAATGCCAGATGAGCCCAGAGGAAGAACCACGAGAAGAACGTTCGCCAGCCGTGATCCATCCACGTGAACAGGTGAGAGAACGCCGTCGAGACGGGCGTCCATGCCGTCGGGTACGAGCTGGTTCCCAGCGCGACCCGCGCACCGCGCAGCAGGAACAGGGTGAGGATGATCCACGTGATCAGTCCGAGGATCCGGAACGCCTCGAGCCGGTGCGAGCCCACGAATCGCTCGGGTCGCTGCGCGACCCTTATCCACACGGCGATCGCGATGCCGACGAGCACCAGCCCGGCGAAGACGTCCTGCGCCAGCCCGAGCCAGCCGGCGTGACCAACGAAGGGGAGCGAGGATCCCGGATCGATCGCCTGTCCGAGCGCTTCGACGATCGTCGTCAGCAGGATCAGGAAGCCCCAGAAGATGAACGCGTGCATGAAGCCGGGGAGCGTTCGCTGGAAGAGCTTCCGCTGGCCGAGCACCTGCCCGGTCTCCCGGGCCGCGCGCCTGCCGACGTCGCCGCTCCGATCGACTAGTCGTCCCAGGTTCACCAGACGGATCAACAACCGTGTTCGTCTGACGAACATCCCGGAGGTGAGCGCCAGAGCCAGGATCAGGATGGTGCCTCGAACGAACATCGGCCGGAGTGTACGCCCAGAGGGCTTCCGGTCGCCAAAGGGAAGGTTTTCAAGGCTCGTGAGATGCAAACATTGTCAATGATGCACTCAAGTTCTATCCTGCTGATGAGCTTAGGTATCGACCGGGTTCATCCTCTCGAAGGAGGCACGTCATGGCACGAGCAGTGGGCATCGACCTCGGCACCACGAACTCCGTGGTCGCGGTGTTGGAGGCCGGGGAGCCGGCGGTGGTCCCCAACGCCGAGGGGGCTCGCACCACACCCTCGGTGATCGGGTTCGCGAAGACCGGCGAGATCCTGGTCGGCGAGGTCGCCAAGCGTCAGGCGATCACGAACCCGGACCGAACGATCCGGTCGGTCAAGCGGCACATGGGCGACAAGTCCTGGTCGACCGACATCGACGGCAAGGCCTGGACCGCCCAGGAGATCAGCGCGCAGATCCTGGGGAAGCTGAAGCGCGACGCCGAGGCCTTCCTGGGCGACAGCGTGTCGCAAGCCGTCATCACCGTTCCCGCGTACTTCGACGATGCCCAACGGCAGGCCACGAAAGAGGCCGGGCAGATCGCCGGCCTCGAGGTGCTCCGGATCATCAACGAGCCGACCGCGGCCGCGCTCGCCTACGGGCTGGACAAGCAGGGCGGGCCCGACCACACGATCCTGGTGTTCGACCTCGGCGGGGGGACGTTCGACGTCTCGCTGCTCGAGATCGGCGACGGTGTGTTCGAGGTGAAGTCGACGCACGGTGATACGCACCTCGGTGGCGACGATTGGGACCAGCGGGTGATGGACTGGCTGGTGAAGACGTTCAAGGACAATCACGGCGTCGACCTCTCGAACGACCGCATGGCCATGCAGCGGCTGAAGGAAGCCGCCGAGAAGGCCAAGATCGAGCTGTCGCAGGTCGCCGAAACCACGATCAACCTGCCGTTCGTCACGGCGACGGCAGAAGGTCCGCTGCACCTGGAACAGAAGCTCACTCGCGCGGACCTGGAGCGGATGACCGAGGATCTGGTCGCCCGCTGCAAGACGCCGTTCGAGCAGGCGATCAAGGACTGGGGCAAGGACGCCGCGGCGATCGACCACGTGATCCTGGTCGGTGGCTCCACTCGTATGCCGATGATCCAGGAGCTCGTGAAGAAGCTCACGGGCGGCAAGGAGCCGCACAAGGGCGTGAACCCCGACGAGGTCGTCGCGGTCGGCGCCGCGGTGCAGGCCGGCGTCCTCAAGGGCGACGTGAAGGAC
>JBOGVK010000168.1:0-8252 GCA_050692375.1 Actinomycetota bacterium | reverse complement strand
GCCTTCGGTACCAGTCGGCGAACGCCTCGTCGTAGGCGGGGAAGTCCTCCCTGCGCCCGATCATCGAGGTCCGACCGGCCCAGTAGAGCGAGTCGCGGTCGGTCAAGCCGAGCGCCGCCACGGCCCGGCAGAATGTGAGGATCCGGCCAGTACCAACGGGGAGGCCCCGTTCTCGGAGGTCGCGCCCGAACGTGACGAGGGGCGCGAGCGGATCCGTGGTGACGCGAGCCATGTCACGTCATCTAACGAGCGTTACGCCCCTCGCGTCAATCATCGCAATGTCTGAGGCCGCATTGACGCACCTGGGGGGTGCGGGGACAGGATATGGGGCGGGCAGGTTCGATGCCCATGGAGGTGAGTCACCATGACCCAGACACACGTGTTCCCACGACCGCGATTCAGCCGTGGACAAGAACGCCTCGAGAACGACCTCGACGTTGAGATCGGCCCAAACTTCGCACGCGGGCAGACCCACATCGAGCGGATCGGCCGGGCACACAGGGGTGACTTCGCGAGCGGCCAGGCCTCCCAGCTACGCCATCCGGAGTACGGCTACGAGGGTCGGTTCAGTGTCGGGGAAGACAACATCCGCCAAGAGGATCTCCTGTCGGGCTAGCTCTCTCGCCGCGTTCCATCGCGAACCGGCACGGTCAGCACGGGGACGGATGAGGACCGGAGGACTCCCCGCACGACATCGGTCGCGAACATGCTGGCCGGGTGGTGGAACCCGACCACGATGAGGTCCGCTGCTTCTTCGCGGGCGACCGCGACGATCGTCGGACCGACCTGCGTAGGACGACCTCCGCGGGTTGCCGTCCGGGCCCGCACCTGGTGCGATCGCAGTCGATCGACGGCGTGTCGCAAGACCTGGGTTGATTCCGCCCGTCCTTCGACGAACGGGCCGTTCCCGAAGAACCACTCGGTGCCTTCGAAGAGCCGTTCCCGGAGATGGAACACGACCACGGTCGCGTCCGTAGCCCGCGCGATCCGTTCAACGACCGCGAGCAGGTCATCGGCGACCGACGAGGAGGAGATCGCGACGAGGATGGTCTGCATCCGCAGCCTCCGCGACCCCTCCCGGGTCTCGACGCGCGACTTGTCGGTTCGTGCGCGCGGATGCTCGATGACCATACTCACATCGTGCCCGCGCACCGCAGGGGTGCGTCAACCGAAGGCCCGGGAGGAGGCCCGTTGGGAACCGACCCGCTCATCGACCGAATCGACGAACTCGAACGCAACTCCCGAGAGCTCGAGATCCAGCTCCGCCGGCTCAGACGCGCGACCGCAGAGATCCGGCGGGCCAGAGCGGCAGGACATCCCGTTGCGGAGATCCTTCGAGCGGGTCCGGGTGTCCCGGCTCGGCGATCGGTGCGGGAGGCGTGGCTCGGCGTCAATCAGGCCCTCCACGCGTATCGGGTCACGGTGGTCGAGCTCCTGGTCGATGTCGAAGGCTTGAGCATCGCGGACTCCGCCCGTCTCATGGGGAACGCCCGTCAGGTGATCTCCCGCCTCTATCACGGATCGGCGGATCGGTAACTCCGAGATGAGCTAGTCGCTGTCGCCGACGAGCTCGGCGAGGCGCGGGGCTACGAGCTCCTGATCCTCGTGGTCCTTCACGACGGCGCCGAGCGTATCCGACGCGATCGGGGCCTCGAGCCGTTCGGCGCCCAGGAACGCGAGCGCGTTCGCCCAATCGATCGTCTCAGCGACGCCGGGGAGCTTCGCCAGGTCCATCTCGCGGAGACGGGAGACCGCAAGCGCAACGTCGCGGGCGAGCGCCTCCCCCACCTTCGGGGCGCGGACACGGACGATCTGGATCTCGCGCTCGAGGTCGGGATGGTCGATCCAGTGGTAGAGACAGCGGCGTTTCAACGCGTCGTGCAGCTCGCGCGTGCGGTTCGACGTCACGATGACCGCCGGCGGCGTCTCGGCCGCCACCTGTCCGATCTCCGGGATCGTCACCGCGAACTCCGAGAGCACCTCCAGCAGGAACGCCTCGAACTCGTCGTCCGCGCGGTCGAGCTCGTCCACCAACAGCACCGCACCCGACCCTGCGCGGATCGCGGCGAGCAGCGGCCGCTCCACCAGGAAGTCCGGCCCGAACAGATCCTGGACGTGCGTCTCCGCGTCGGCGGCGTCCATCGCGCGAACGGCGATCAGCTGCCGCGAGTAGTTCCATTCGTAGAGCGCCTGCGAGGCGTCGATCCCCTCGTAGCACTGGAGCCGGATCAGCCGGCGGCCCAGGAGCGACGACAGGACCTTCGCCACCTCGGTCTTCCCGACGCCGGCCTCGCCTTCGAGCAACAGCGGCTTGTTCAGTGAGAGGGCCAGGTGGATCGCGGTCGCCAATCCGCGGTCGGCCAGATACGACTCGCGGTCGAGCGCCTGTTGCAGCTCGTCGACCGTGTGGAAGTCCGCCATCGAGGAAGCGTACCCGAGCCTAGGCTCCGGTCGGGTTCGGGGCGATCACCGGGATCGGGGGGGCGACCACGCCGCGTTGCGTCAACCGGTTCGTGACCTGTTCCCGAAGCGTGCGCTCGATCTCCCAGCGCTTCGAGGGGACCGTCTCCGCGACCACCCGCAGGATCTGTGCGGCGTCGGTCAGTTGCACGACGCCGAGAACGTCCGGTCCGTCCCGGAGCGCTCCGGCGAACGGAGGCACCTCCCGGAGCTCGTCGAACAGCTCACTAAGGACGTCACGGACCTTATCCACGTCTTGGTCATACGAGAGCCGGAGGTCGACGATCGCGCGACCCCATCCGCGGGTCCTGTTGCTCGTCACCTGGATGTTGCCGTTCGGAACGATGTTGAGCGTTCCGTCGAACGCACGGATCGTCGTGATCCGGAGCGTCAACGTCTCGACGGTGCCGGAGACCGGGTTCGCCGTCGTCTGGAGCTCAACGGTGTCCCCGACGTCGTACTGGTTCTCGGCCAGGATGAAGAACCCGGCGAGTGTGTCCCTCACCACCGTCTGCGCGCCGAACCCGAGCGCGACGCCGGCGATGCCGGCGGTGGCCAGCAGCGGCCCCAGGTTCACGCCGAGGGACGTGAGGACGATCAGGATGACCACCGTCCAGACGACGATCTGGAACGTGTTGAGCAGCAGTTGGGCGACGGTGGCCCGGCGGCGCGCCTGGCGGAGCTTCTCGCGATCGGCGCCGTCGACCAGCTCGGAGACGCGGTCGTCCAGCCGGCGCACGTAACGCCGCGCGATGAGGTTCACGACCAGCGCGAAGATCAAGATCAGCACGAGCGAGACGCCGGCCGTCAACCACCATTCCGTGCTGAACCGAGCCACCTCTTGTTGTCCTAGAACCAAGAACATGGCGCACATCCAACTAGCCGATCGAGGCGCAGTCAAAGGCGGGACGGGTTATAGCTTCGGCCGCGACCCGGACGCGAACCCGGACGCGGAACCGGACGCGTCATCCAACTGGCAGCGCCGAGCCCGGTCAATGCGCAATCGGGTCATAGCTCCGGCCCCCGACCGGACGCGAACCCGGACGCGATGCTTGTCAGGTCACGAACTCGCCCGGTCACCTCAACTGGCGTTCGAGCGGTCGGCTGAGGCGTTCGGACGGCACTCGCAATCTGGGGCTACGGGCAAGGTTGTCGGCCTCACCGGCCCGACTGTCCCTCCCGACTACAGCGTCTGAGAGCGCCGACTGAACATTGGCGGGCTCACAGTCAGATGGAGTAGTTGAAGTACTGTCCTGTTCCGAAGTCGTAGAGATTGACGGACCTGCCTCTCACGGCGCCGTTGAAATGTGACCCAGCCGAGTAGTCAAAGCCGGAGAACCGACCTCCTTCTTCGATCTTGAGGTCGATGTGGCCGCCGACTCCATAGTGATAGAGCGACAACCTGTTCGCGTGCCTACTGCCGGATATGTGTTCTATTGACTACCCTCGCCGAAGGCATCGATCGCGCTTGCCGCGCTGCTGGCCGGAGCCGTCCTGCTTCAACTCGGCGACCGCATACCCGACCCGCTCCACCAAGCACCGTCAACTGTTGCGCCTGCGCCAGAGCCCGCGTGAGGTCCTGCCAGGAGTAAGTCACGGTGGTTTACGCCGGATGAAACGCACGCTTGCTGCGCCTCGGCGTGAATACCCTCGTCGTGGGTCCGGTCATTCCTCGATCGCGCCGCCGACGGCCCGCAGATGCTCACGGAAGGTCAGGTTTGCATTCCGCTCTCTGTTCTCGAGAAACGACGCGAACTCGACCTGCTGCCGAAGGGTGTTCCCGCCCCGGATTCGCTCAGCTTGCCGCCGCTCGGCGTCACGGATGCCCTCCGCAACGTCGAGGATCTCGGCAACACGGTCATCGGGGAGGAAGACCGCTCCATCGTCGTCTGCGAGGACAACGTCGCCGGTGCTGACCGTGTGCTCGCCGACGCGGGCAGACATGAGCGCCTGCGAGTCCCGCGGCGCCAGCTCCAGCGGTCCGGTCGGGATCGCGCCCAAGCTGAACACTGGCAGGCCAATCGCGAGAATGTCCGCGGTGTCCCGGTGCAAGCCCCACACGAGGAGCCCTGCAACACCCGCAGATCTCGCTTCGGCGACGACAAGATCACCGATGCACGCTTGGTCGGTGCGTCCACCGTTGTCGACAACGAGCACGTCTCCTTCGCGCGCGTGCTCGAACGCTTCGAGGAACACGTCGACGCTGCCGGCGTGCCGAGCGGGCAGCACTCGGCCTGCGACCCGAGTCCCCGCCGCGAGCGGACGCGTCCCGGCCGGTGCGCATCGCACCGGTACGTCGACGCGGATGCAGGCGTCCGCGAGATGCGCGGTCGTCAACGACGCGAGCCGCGCCGCGTGGTCGGCGTTCATGCGCCGCGGGTCGCGTCACACCGAACACCGTGAGCGAAGCTGCCACGTGACCCGCCGTCATTCGACCATCCTCGCATCGCCTGTCCTCAGCTTCGCCATTCGCCCATCACCCATGTAGACACCGACGCGCTCGAAAACTGGGCGGTTGGGAAGCGCCCAGTTTCGCGTCGCTTTGGTGTCAGTCCTTTCGAGACGGACTTTCGACGGAGGGGATGCGCAGATGAACACCGAGGCGACGAAGGTGAAGTTGGGTTGGGGCAGATGAACCGCCGCATCTCACATCTCATCGCGGGTTGGCGTACCGGGCTCTCTCGCCCCGTGCTCATCCTGCAAGCGGGAGACGCTCTCAACTATTTCGGTTACGGGCTCGTTCTTCCGTTTGAGATCATCTATCTGCACCAAGTACGTGGCTTTTCGACGTCGGTGGCCGGATTGGTTCTCGCGGCGACCATGGGGGCCTCCGCAATCGTCACCCCGCCGACGGGTGCGCTGCTCGACCGGTACTCCGCCAAAGCGCTGGTGGTCGCAGGAAGCTTGGCGAGCGCCCTTGGCTACGCCGGGTTCGCCTTCGTAGAACATCCCTGGCAGGGCTTTGCCTGCTCCATTGTCGGAGGTGCCGGGGTCGGCGTCGCAGGGACGGCAAACCGAACGTTGGTCGTTAGGCTGGTCACGCATGAGCAGCGAGCGGCCGCCTTCGCGCTTAACCGTGTCGCGGGAAACTTCGGTATTGGTGCCGGCGCGACCGTCGGCGGTTTCATCGTCGCGGCCGCGCAGCGGCTCAGCACATTCCAACTTCTCTATTTCTTCGACGCTGTCACCTACGCCGGATTCGCGCTGATGGTGCTCGCTGCCGTGCCGAGCCCGCGATCCGAGATCGTCGCAGCGACAGACGCCAACGGAACCGGCTTTCGCGCGGTCGCTCGAGATCGGATCTTCCTCATTGTGATCGCAGCCAACGTCGTGCTCGTCGTCGTCGGTCACACGTTCTTCTCCAACATCCTGTCGCCATTTGTAAAGGCACACACACCGGTCGGCCCCGCTGAGATCGGGCTCATCTTTCTGGTCAACACCTCCTTCGTCGTCATCGCGCAGATCCCGGCGGTGCGCGTAGTGGCACGGATGCGTCGCACACACGCTTTCGCGGTGACAAGCGCGCTCTTTGCGGTCGCCCTGCTCGCGGTGTTGCCAGTGACGCTGATCCACTCGGAGCTCGCTGCGACCAGTCTCCTCGCCGGGGTTGCGATCGTCTTGGCATGCGGCGAAATCGCGCACATTCTCGTTCTCGGGCCGCTGGTCGCGGACATGGCCCCAGAACATCTTCTCGGCCGCTACCTCTCTCTCTACACCCTGACCTTCACCGGCTCCCTGGCCCTCGGCCCGGCGATTGGTGGCCTTCTCCTACAGACCTCGCCGGACGCCATCTGGTGGGGTGGCGCGCTTGCCGCGCTGCTGGCCGGAGCCGTCCTGCTTCAACTCGGCGACCGCGTACCCGACCCGCTCCGCCAAGCACCGTCAACTCTTGCGCCCGCGGCAGAGCCAGAGCCCGCGTGAATCCCCGCCCAGTTCGCGCGGCGGGCGGTGTATATACCGGGCGGGGGCACGAGGTGGTGCGGAAGGAAGGAGCGCACGATGGTGACAGCCGATCTGCTCTCACGGGCGCGGGCCGGGGATGGAGACGCGTTCCGGGAGCTGGCGGAGTCCCACCGGCGGGAGCTGCAGGTGCACTGCTACCGGATGCTCGGGTCTTTGGCCGACGCCGAGGACGCCGTCCAGGAGACGATGCTGGCCGCCTGGCAAGGCATCGGCGGGTTCACTGAGGAACGCGCGTCGCTGCGCACCTGGCTGTACAAGATCGCCACCAACCGGTGCCTCAACGCGCGCCGCGCAGCGAGCCGGCGCCCGGCCAGGAAGTGGGACGTGTCTCGGTTCGAACCGCCCGTGCCGACGCCGCGCGACGAGGCCGTCTGGCTGCAGCCGTTTCCTGACCAACTCCTCGAGGGCGCCATCGACCGGTCGCTCGGGCCGGAGGCCCGCTACGAGCAGAGCG
The DNA here is from genome assembly GCA_050692375.1 of Actinomycetota bacterium. GTDB lineage: Bacteria > Actinomycetota > UBA4738 > UBA4738 > HRBIN12 > JBBQVZ01. The sequence goes on along the minus strand of JBOGVK010000168.1, from coordinate 1,375 downwards.
AAGCGATCTCACTGGCCTTCGGGACCGCCCTGCAGCTGCTGCCGCCGCGCCAGCTCGCCGGCCTCATCTTGCGTGACGTCCTCGGCTTCCACGCCAGCGAGGTGGCCGACATGCTGGAGGTGACCGTCCAGTCGGTCAACAGCGCCCTGAAACGAGCCCGCGCTAGCCTGCGGCGCCGGCAGCCAGCCACCGGCCACCAGCCGCCGCCCGTCGCAGGCTCGCCCGCCGAGGACGCGATCGTGGCCATGTTCGCCCGCGCCTGGGAGTCGGCCGATCTGGAGGCGCTGGTAGCCCTGCTGACCGACGACGTCTTCATCGCTATGCCTCCGGAGCCATTCGGATACGAGGGCCGTGACAACGTGGCCCGCTACTGGGGCCGCCAGTTCGGCGCGGGCCGCATGTTCGACCTCGTGCCGACCCGAGCCAACGGCCAGCCCGCGTTCGGGGCCTACCTGCGCGTCCCGACCGGAATCCGCCACGCGGCCGGCTTCTATGTGCTCACCCTTGCCGGCGACCGGATCTGCGCCATGACCCGCTTCGAGACCAGCGTGCTGCCGTGGTTCGGGCTACCGCGATCGCTCCCGAGCCGATGACGGTTGCCCTGACTCTAGGGCAATCTCCGCCATTTCAAGGCATCTGAATATTCCGAGTCAGTAGAGACTTCAGACTTCTGAAGTACTACGCCGCACCTGGGGCCTCACTTCGCCACCCGTCAAAATGCTCCTCCAATAACTCCTTAGTACTACAGCCGCAGTTAGAGGCGTAACTGACGGCGCTTGATGTGGCTGTGTTGGGCGCGTGCTTGGTGACGGCGACGCCAGACCGACCACTGCAAAACGGTTGCTGGCGCTGGAGGCGCCTGCCAGACCAGCGCCCAGAGCAGGCGCCGCACCTCGGGAACCGTGAGCGGTAACAGGTCGACGGCTTGCGTCAGTGGAATGCCTCCTTCCTGTAGCTCCGCCCTTTTTTCGCTGGCTGCCGGGTTTGCAGCGCGTGGCGCGCGTGCCGGCGCACCACCGTCAGATAGGCGAGCGCAAACATGGCGAGCGTGATGTGCCGGTACCAGCCCACCCAGGTGCGCACCTCGTACTCGTCGAGCCCGACTGCGCCCTTGGCCAACTCGAAGGCCTGCTCCACCTGCCAGCGCATGCCTGCCACCTGCGCCACCTGCCCCAACGTCGCCGTGGCTGGCGCAAAGACGAAGTAGTAGGCGAGCTCGTCGGGGTGGCTCACGCTACGGCGGGCCAGGAGGAAGTGGACCATGCCTGCAGGCGCGTCACACCAGGGCATCGGCCTCCACGCCCAGTCGTACCAGCGCGGTCCCTGGCTGCCCTCCCCGGCCGAGAGCCCCACGCGTTGCGTACTCGGCACGGCC
>JBOGVK010000167.1:0-2688 GCA_050692375.1 Actinomycetota bacterium | reverse complement strand
GCATCAACCCGACCTCGAAGAGCACGAATCCCACGATGTAGCCACCGAACGCACAGAAGGCTTTCACGGTCTCGTCATCGGGAAGCCCGATCTCCTTGAACAGGCGCAGGGCGATCTCGGTCGGCCGGATCGATCCCGGGGCCATGCTTGGGCCCTTGGACTCCGAGATGAGGATCAGGGTGTTCGGGTGCGCGCGCAGCACTTCGCGCCAGGACCGCGCGCCGCGACGGGCTCGCTCCTCCCAAGGCCCGTGCGTGCCCGGGTCCTCGAACTGCGAGAGCACGTGCTCGCGAACGCCGTCGAGCAGGTCGTCCTTGTCCCGCACATGGTTGTACAGCGACATCGCCTCGACCCCGAGCTCGCGGCCGACGCGACGCATGGTGACGGCATCCAGGCCATCGCTGTCCATGATGCGGAGCGCCGTGGCGACGATCCGCTCGCGTGAGAGCTTCTCGCGTTGTTTGGCGACCGTTTCCTGTTCCATCCGCAAGATCCCTGAGAAGATTGAGTTGACGACTTACACCGTACGCATGTAGAACATACAGCGTAAGCATACACCGTACGTCAACGCCGGACGTGGAGAGGTGGAGATCGGATGAGGCTCAACCCGGAATCGTTGGCTCGCGCGAGCAGCCGTCACCCCTGGCGCGTGATCGGGATCTGGGGGGTGCTCTTCTTGGTGATGATCGGTGTCACCGGGACGCTCCTGAGCGGTGTCCTCAACAACGACATCTCCTTCACGAGCCGGCCGGAGTCGATCAAGGCACAGGAGGTCATCGACAAGGAGTTCACGACCGCGCAGCTCGGCAAGAGCACGGAGTACGTGATCGTCCAGTCCGACTCCCTTACCGTCGATGATCCTGCGTACCAGACGTACGTGGGGCAGCTCCAGTCGGCGCTCGCGGCCAAGACCGACCTGCTGGCCGCGCCTCCGACCACGTACTACGACGCCGCGCAGTCCTCGCCGCAGGCCGCCGCGGGCTTGGTGTCCAAGGACAAGCACTACACGCTGATCCCCGTCGCTATCACCGAGGACTCGACGGCGACGGTGGACGGTCTGCGAGAGACGCTCGCGGGGAACACCGCGGACGGGTTCACGACGCAGCTCGCGGGTCAGGCGACGCTGAACGCGGACTTCACGACGATCGCCGAGGAGGACGCTCGCAAGGGCGAATCGATCGGGATCATGGTGGCGCTGATCGTCCTCGTGGTCGTGTTCGGGGCGATCGTCGCGGCGCTCGTGCCGATCGGGATGGCCATCGTCGCGATCGCGATCGCGCTGGGCATCACCGCCCTCGTCGGACAGCTGGTGGAATTCAACCTGTTCGTCACGAACATCATCTCCATGATCGGGCTGGCTGTCGGGATCGACTACTCGCTGTTCATCGTGTCGCGCTTCCGTGAGGAGCGGAAGAAGGGCTTCGAGAAGCTCGACGCGATCGGCGCCGCCGGCGCCACGGCGAACCGGGCCGTCTTCTTCAGCGGCATGACGGTCGTGCTTGCCCTCCTCGGGATGTTCATCATCCCGACGACGATCTTCCGCGCCTTGGCGGCGGGCGCCATCTTCGTCACGCTCGTGTCGATCGCGTCCTCGATGACGTTGTTGCCCGCGGTCCTGGCCAAGCTGGGGGACCGGATCAACTGGCCACGTCTGTCCAAGCGTGCACGCCTGGACACCCCGCACGACGTGCCGGGCGGGTTCTGGGACCGCATCGCGCGCAGCGTGATGAAGCGCCCGTGGGTGTATCTGGTGGTGAGCGTCGGGATCCTGCTCTGGCTCGGGTCCTTCTTCTTCCAGCTGAACAAGGGCAGCTCGACGAACGTCAACCAGCTGCCCGACGTGCCCGCCAAGGCGGCGTTCCTGACGCTCGAGAAGGAGTTCGCCGGCGGGCTGACCGACCCCGCGGAGATCGTGATCACCGGCGACGTCCAGACCCCGGAGGCCCAAGCGGCCATCACGAAGCTGCAGGACGAGATCGCGCAGAACCCGAGCTTCTCGGCGAACACGCAGATCGTCACGGCGCAGGATGGATCCGCCGTCAAGGTGTCTGCCTTCTTCAAGGGCGAGACGCAGAACGACTCGGCGATCGCGGCGATCAGAGGCCTGCGGACCGACGAGGTCCCCACCGCGTTCGCGGGCGTGAAGGGCGTCGAGGTGCTCGTGGGCGGGAACTCGGCGATCTTCACCGACTTCCTGTCGGTGACGGACTCGTATCAGTGGATCGTGCTGGCGTTCGTGCTCGGCCTGTCGTTCCTGCTGTTGCTGGTCGTGTTCCGCTCCCTGATCCTGCCGATCAAGGCGATCATCATGAACCTGCTCTCGGTGGCGGCCGCGTACGGAGCCGTGACGCTCGTGTTCCAGAAGGGCGTGGGGATCGACTTCTTCAACGCGATCGGGTTCAACTTCCATCAGAGCGACGCGATCGAGGCCTGGTTACCACTCTTCCTGTTCTCGATCCTGTTCGGTCTGTCGATGGACTACCACGTGTTCCTGCTCTCGCGGATCCGGGAGGAGTACGACAAGACCCACGACAACACGGAGGCGGTCGCCTACGGCCTGCGGACGACGGCGGGCATCATCACGGGGGCCGCGGTCATCATGGTCTGCGTCTTCATCGGGTTCGCGTCGGGACGCCTGGGTCCGCTCCAGCAGATGGGCTTCGGCCTCGCGGTCGCGGTCTTCATGGA
>JBOGVK010000166.1:0-13442 GCA_050692375.1 Actinomycetota bacterium | reverse complement strand
GGAGTGTTACGTGCGAAGTTCACGATCAACTGGAACAAGGACCGAGGCAAGGAGCCCGATGGGTCCGAGCGGCTGAACGATAACCACCACACGCGTGCCGACAAGGAAGCGGCGAGAGCGAAGATGTTTCAACAGTCATGATCACTCTGTTCGAGACGCTCGTGGAGTTAGTAGGCGATGCCGGCCGCCAGGCCGCGCCGGATCAGCAGCCGCCTGCCGTTATTCTTTGGCCCGATCCAGAGCGACAGTTCCTCGCCCTCGCGAAGCGCCTGCGCGAGCGATTCCAGACTCTGATATTGGGACCCTTCGATCCCGATCAGTCGGCGGGCCCAGCCATCTGGATTCGGGCCGCGCTTGCCGCTCGCTCCGATGCGGGCGAAACGCTCTCCGAGACTGTCCCCCTCGTCTACATGCCAGGGTGTTCCCGAGAGATGCTTCGCGAAATCGCGGATGCACCCCTCGAGATCCAGCCGTTGGCCGAGCTGCAGTTTCGTGGCGTCACCCTCGGCCACAAGGGTCGGGACTGGACAATCACTTCGCTGCTCGGCGGTCCGGGCGTCGGCCTTCGTATCGCGAGGGACCGGTCGACGAGGGATGCAGTGGCGCGCGCGTTCCCTCTGCTGCTTGATGACTCTGTCGAGGTCCTGCGGAGCGCCGGCGAACTTGACGCCGCCTACTTCGACGAACTGCTGACGCCTGACGGCGTTCGCACCCTGCTCCTGTGGCTCAGCGATCCGCCGGGTACGCAGGCGGCCCTGAGCGAGGACGAGTGGCCCGCCTTCGTCTCCATGTGTCGGAGCACGTACGGGTTCGACCCGGACCGGGACGGGCCGTTCACGGCGGCTGGGTCGTTAGGCGAGAGGAAGGGCCCCTGGCTCCAGGTGTGGCAGCGCTTCCTGGAGGCGCCCGAGCGCTATCCGGGGGTCGCGGGCCAACTCACAGCAGCCCAGCCGGCAACATTGATGTTGGAAGGTCGCGACGCCTGGCCACTTGTGAACGCGGAGGACGAGAAGGGGCTCCGCCGGGCGCTCGAGAAGCTCGAAGGGATGCCAGGTCCAGATGCAGCTGTCGAGGTGAAGCGACTTGAGGAAGAGCATGGCCCGCGGCGCGTGTGGGTTTGGGCACGTCTGGGCTTAGCACCTCTCGCGTTGGCGTTGGAACACCTGGCCCGGCTCGCCACCGGCGTCGGGCGCCCGGCGCCCGCTGCGCCTGCCGCCACGCTCGGCTCCTGGTACGCCGAGTCCGGATGGGAGACGGACGCCGCGATGATGCGCGCCTTGGCCGCTGTCGAGGCGGCGGAGGACGTACGTGCCGTCGAGATCGCCACGAGGGCGCTCTACTTCGAGTGGGTCGATGCCGCAGCTCGCGCGTTGCAGGACGCATTCACGCATGACGTGCCTCCCGCGGCCGACGAGGCCGAGGCATCGGTTGGCACGTGCGTGATGTTCGTCGATGGTCTTCGACTCGACATCGCTCATCAGGTCGTCGACGTGGTCGCAGATCGAGCCGCAGCAAGGGTCGAGTGGCGGTTCGCCGCGGTTCCGACCGTCACGCCTACGGCGAAACCAGCAGTGTCGCCGATCGCTGGGAGCCTCTTCGCCGGACCTCAGTTCTCTCCATCAGCCAGGCCCGGGGGAACGGCGTTGAGCACCGATGGGTTCCGCAAGGTGCTCGCCGACCGGGGGTGGCATTTCGTGGGCGACGGAAGCTGGGGTGACCCGCAGGGGCGAGGCTGGACCGAAGGCGGCGATGTCGACAAGCAGGGACACAACCTCGCGAACAAGTTCCCGCGGCGTCTCACGAGCGAAGCGGTGGGGATCGCGGAGCATGCGATGAACCTGCTGGCCTTCGGTTGGAAGCGAGTCGTCATCGTGACCGACCACGGGTGGTTGTACATGCCCGGAGGTCTTCCGAAAATCGAGCTGCCGATCCACGCGACCGAGGCGCGCAAAGGGAGGTGCGCCCGCGTCGCCGCCGAAGCCAAGGTTCAGGTGGCGACGTACCCGTGGCGATGGGACCCGTCGGTGCGGATCGCGGTTGGCACGGGGATCGCCTGCTTCGAGGCCGGCAAGGTCTACGAGCACGGGGGGATCAGCCCGCAGGAGTCTGTCACCCCTCGCGTCCTGGTCGAGCCCCTGCAGGCCCAAGTGTCAGCATCTACCGCTAGCATCACGAACGTGAAATGGGTCGGCCTCCGGTGTCGGCTCCAGATCGTCGGCGCGCCGGAGAGCGCGGTCGTGGACGTCCGGACCAAACCAGGCGACGAGACAACCTCGCTCGCAGATGAGCCGAAGCCGGTGGTTGAGGGGAGTTGCTCGATCGTGGTTCCCGATGACGCCAATGAAGGCCACGCGGCGATGGTGGTCGTGCTGGATGCATCCGGCTCGCTTCTGGCTCAGCGATTGACGACGGTAGGAGGTGATGACGCGAGTTGATCGTTCTGGACGACCTCGATCGCCTCGCGGCTGAAACCTTCGAGGGGTACGTCGTCCGCAAGGACCTTGCGCGCCGTTTCCAGGGTTTGTATCCGGTGCCGACGTACGTTGGAGAATTCCTGTTGGGCCGGTACTGCGCGACCACGGATGAAGCTGAGATCGAAGAGGGTCTGAGGATCGTTGAGCGCCTCATGCGTGAACGCACGGTCCGGGCCGGCGAGGAGGAGCTCTTCAAGTCGAACGCCCGGGAACACGGGTCGGTGAAGATTATCGACCTCATCACCGCGAAGCTCGATCCACAGACCGACTCGTACATCGCGAACCTGCCGAGCCTTAGGTTAGGAGATGCGGGCATCTCGGCGAGCCAGGTTCGGGAGAACGATCGGATGCTGACTGGCGGGTTCTACGCGGAGGTGGAGCTCGCGTACTCGGCCGCTTTCGCACAAGCTGGGACCCGGCCGTTCGAGGTGTTGAACCTTCGGCCGATCCAGCTTTCGAGCCGACACGCACTCGAGGACCTGGGTGAGGGTCGCGGCAAGCTCACGACCAAGCAGTGGATGGAGCTGGTGCTTCGGAGTGTTGGTCTCGAGCCGGCGGCGCTCACGGAGCGCGAGCGAGACGTGTGGCTGCTCCGGATGGTCCCGTTCGTTCAACGGAACCACAACATGGTCGAGATCGGGCCACGTGGCACGGGCAAGTCGCACCTCTTCCAGCAGGTGTCGCCATATGCGCATCTGGTCTCCGGTGGGAAGGCGACCGTCGCACGCATGTTCGTCGACAACCGAAACGGCCAGCGCGGTCTGGTCTGTCAATACGACATCGTGTGCTTCGACGAGGTTGCCGGCGTGTCCTTCGATCAGAAGGACGGCGTCAACATCATGAAGGGATACATGGAATCCGGGGAGTTCAGCCGGGGAACCGGCAGTATCCGTGCAGACGGCAGCCTGGTGTTCAACGGCAACTTCGAAGTTGATGTTGCGACGCAGTTGAAGGCGGGGCACCTGTTCGGCGTGCTGCCTCCAGACATGCGGAGCGACACTGCCTTCATGGATCGCGTGCACCTGTACGTGCCCGGCTGGGACGCTCCGAAGATTCAAAAGAGCCTCTTCACGGACCACTTCGGCCTGGTGAACGACTTCCTCGCGGAGTGCTGGCGACGCCTGCGTGAGCAGAGCCGGCTACCAGGGGTCGCCGGACGCTACCGCCTCGGCGAAGCATTGAGTGGGCGCGACACGAAAGCCGTCAGTCTGACGCTCGACGGATTGCTGAAGCTGATCTCGCCGGATCCTGACGCGGAGATCGCCGACACCGACATCGAATGGGCGCTGCGGTTGGCCCTCGAGGGACGTCGCCGGGTAAAGGAGCAGCAGAAGAGGATCGGCCGGAGCGAGTTCGGCAACACGCAGTTCAGCTACTTCATGGCGTCTGATCCTGAACGGTTCGTCGAGACCCCGGAGTCGAGGTCGCTTCCGGAGGAGGCCCCCGTGGCGGCCGAAATCCCCCTAGCTGAACTGATCCAGCAGGGAGAGAGTGAAGCGCTCGAGCTGAAGGCGAGCATCCGCTACGACCTGGACACGAAGGGCGCGAACAACGACCTCGTTCGCGGGCCCGTCACGTCCGTTTCGGCCTTCCTGAACACCGATGGAGGGACGCTCCTCGTCGGCGTGACGGACGTCGATCATGAAGTGATCGGGATCGCGAACGATCTTTCGACTCTGAGGCGTGGCGACGTAGACGCGTTCGAGCAGCACTTCCGGCAAGCGCTCGTGAACGGTATCGGTGCCGAGTTCGGTCCGTACATCAGAGTGACCTTCCCCTCAATCGAGGGCGTGCAGATCTGTCGTGTAGACGTGTCGCGGAGTCCCAAGCCTGTCTTCCTAGCCGGCAAGCAGGCCAAGGAGTTCTACATCCGCTCTGGCAACGGGAACCGTCCACTGGATCCCGAGGCAACGCACGACTACATCGAGATGCACTGGGAGTCGTAACCGGGTCTCTCCGGAAACATGCCGTAGCCGTGGCCTCGTCGAGCGATCAGGAAGCGTGAGTCCCGGGGTTCACCGAGCAAATGCCGCAGCCTGTACATCGCCTGATGCACCTTATTCGGGCCCGCCCAAGGTTCACCCCACACGTCAGCCAGGAGCTCGCGAGCCGGCGTGAGCTTGCCCGCCCGCGACGCAAGATATCCGGCAAGCGCGAGCAGCAAGGGGGAGACCCCAAGTTCCTGATCCCTCCAAGTGAGATGGCAGGCTGAGAGATCGACTGTGAGGGGACCAGCGACGATAGTCCCACCCCTACGTAGATTTTCCGAACGGGCCAACCGGGTCACCTTGAGCGCGAGCTCATCTGGTTCCAGCGACTTAGGGAGCGCGTCGACGCACCCCGCTTCCAATGCTCGGACTCGCTCGCTGTCGTCGTCATTCAGAGCGACCAGGAGCCGACCCTCGCCGCGGAACTCGCCGAGCAGAAGGCCGGCGCCTCGAACGTTCGTATCGAGGACGACGAGCGCGGGGGTCGCTCGCCGTGCCCAGAAGATGGCTTGCGAACGCGTCGATGCCTGGATCGAGGGGACCCCCCGATCTTGCAAGGCGCCCACGACCTCTCCCGCCTTGGTGGACTCTGGGGTTACGACCAGCACGGTCCGCGAGGCGGAAAGGGAAGCGGTCCCCTCCCTGTCGCGCGGCCCAGCCCTAAGGGCGCCTTCTCGGGCCACGACGGGCGCCTCCTGAGGTTGTTTCGTTCCGAGGTACTCCATTTCCGGCTGTCTGTCCAGTCGGAGACTCCGGTCAGGCTCCACCTCTGCTCCCCGGCAACTCCAGAGGACTCCACGACAGCTCTTCTAGGAAGGCGGCGAAGGATCGGGGGTGAGTTCGGGGACGCGACGTGGAGCCTCGCGGGCCACCGTGATCTCGTGGACCTCCTCGGGAAAGTCGAAACGGATCTCGCGGCCCGACGAACCTCGGGCGCGTTGGAGCACGCTCTAACCCGCTGGCAGACGCGGCACGAGGAACTGACGGGCTTCGCCGATCCGAGTGGCCTGATCGCCTTCATCCGTGAGCCGGACGTGGAACGGCGTGAGTCAAAGGACAAGGCTCTCGCAGCGCTCTGTGTCGAGGGCGTCGGCCGGGACGATGAAGCCACGCTCCTGCTCGTGTGGCTCATGCTTCCGGGCCTGCTGCTGCTTCGCCGGCGGTTGATGGTGCGTGAAGGGCTCGACCGCGACGATCTCGACGCCGAGCTGCTCACCGGGGTGTGGGAAGCAGCGACCCGTGTACGTCCAGACACTCCCTACGTGGCCGCGCGTCTGCTCGATGGAGCGCGACGGCGTGCCCTTGCTGCCATCCGGCGCGAGGAAGACTGGACTAGACGAATCGAACCCCTCCAGCGAGACGGGGAAGGCTCGGCGATGTCAACGGTCGACGTGGAAGGCGCGCACGATGTCCTCGCCGAGGGCGTGGGAGCCGGCGTCATCTCCACGGGGGAGGCCGAGCTGCTCCGGGCTTCTCGCGTCGTGATGCCCACGTTGCGCTCGCGCTTGGGGATCTCCGAAAGCGCCGCGCGGAGCCGTCGCCTTCGGGCCAAGCGCCGTCTCCTCGCCTGGCTTGCGACCTCCTCCGCGATCCCGCCCCGGTCCGCACTCCCCGGTTCTCCACAGGGAATCCCCACGGGTTCCACCGCTCCCCGCGCGACGGACGAGCCACCTCAGCGGCCTTTGTAGGGGTGCCGGCGTCGCGAGACGGGCTACCCGAAGGGGCTCGGGGCGCACGGTTGAAAGGAGGTGGCCTCTTCCGAGCCCGTCTCGCGTCCCGGCCCAAGCACGTGACACGTGGAACGCCCCGAAAACGAACATGAGACTCGCACTAGTCATCGCAGCCGACACGGGGATGGACAGGATCGTCTCAATCCTCGACAGCCTCCGTAACGCCCTCGTCGCCGTCCTCGTCACGCTGTCCGTGGTCGCGCTCACCTACGCGGGCGTGCGTTACGTCATCGCGGGTGGAGACGCCACGGGTGTCGAGAAGGCGAAGGGGGCGGCCAAGTCGGCCGTCATCGGGCTGACGCTCGCGCTTCTCGCGCCGGTGATCGTCGCGATCGTCAAGCGGATCATCGGGGGGTAGGGATGCTCCGCCTTCTCCTCGCCGTGGCCGTCGCAGCGATGCTCGCGACGGCCAGCTCCTCTGATGCCTTCGCCAGGCCTCCACTTGAGAGCCCGTCACCGGAAGCCACCGCGACGCCGAGCGAGTCGCCGAGCGCGAGCCCCTCGCCACAGCCCTCGCCCAGCGAGGACTTCCCCGAGCCGGACAAGCCCGGGTTCTTCGACTTGGTCGGCAAGGTCCGGTACGCGATCAGCCAGTGGTTCTCGAACCTCGTCACGTCTGCCCTTCGTCCGGTCTTCGACTTCCTCGGGCACACCGTCTTCTCGACGCCGCCACTTGCGGACAACGATCGCGTCGTCCAGCTCTGGGGCTTCTCACTGGCGATCGCCGACTCCCTGCTCCTACTGCTCTTCCTCGTGGGCGCGGGACTCGTCACCGTGGGAGGTGGGCTCGGCTCGCAGCTCACGGCCAAAGAGCTCCTCCCCAGGCTCGTGGTCGCCGCCGTCACGGCGAACATCAGTCTCTTGCTCCTCCGCCAGATGATCGAGCTCTCGAACTCCATCTCAGCAGCTCTGCTCGGGGCATCGCTCCAACCGAGCGACGTGGCGCAGCGGATGATCCAGATGCTGGCGGCCGCCGCACTCCAGAACCCGTTCCTCGCCCTGCTCGGGCTCGCCGTGATCGTGCTCGCGATCCTCGTGGTGATCACCTACATCATCAGGGTGGCGGCGCTTGTCGTCCTGGCCGCGGCGGCGCCGCTGCTGCTCATCGGTCACACCCTTCCGCAGACCGAGCGATACGCCAGAGCGTGGTGGCGAGCCACGCTCGCGCTCCTCGTCGCTCCGGTTGCGCAGTCACTGCTGCTGGCCGTGGCGTTCCGGGTGCTGCTCACGAGCGATGGCGTCCTCGGGCTTCCGATCGGGAGCAGCTTCATCGACATCCTGGTCGTCGGGACCCTCCTGTACTTCCTGTTCAAGGTCCCGTTCTGGATGCTGCACGCGACCTTCTCGGGTGCGGAGACGCGAGCGATCACGCAGGCGAAGCGGATCGGCAGCGCCGTGACGAAGGCGGTGAGCGCCGCGTGAGGATCAGGGTCCCCGCCGACGTCGACATGGCCGACCGGATCTTCGCGGGGCTCACCGCCCGTCAGCTCGCGATCCTCGGCGCACACGGACTGGTCCTGCTGGCGCTCTATGCGGTGTTCGGGGAACGGTTGCCGCTCGCGCTTCTCGCGGTGATGGCGATCCCGGTCTGTCTCCTCGGGTTGTTGTGGGCGACCACGTCGCCCCAGGGGACCACATGGGAGCAGCTGGGCTTCGCCGCCCTCAGGCACTTCGCGAAGCCTCGGCGCCGAGTGCTCGCTCCGGAGGCGATCCCTGAATCACCCGCCTGGGTCCCAGAGAGCGGAGCGCTGGCCCCACTTGAGTTCCCGGCGAACTCTTCGAGCACTGATGGTCACGTCGATCTCGGCAGTGACGGCGTGGTCGCGATCTGCCGGGCGTCGTCGTTGAACTTCGCCCTCCGGTCAGAGCCAGAGCAGGAGTCGTTGATCGAGGGTTTCGGACGGCTCCTGAACGCCCTCGATGCGCCGGTTTTGTTCCTCGTCCGATCCAACCGAGCGGACCTACGCGGCCTGATCGCGACGATCGAGGACCGGTCCCCGGGACTCCCGCATCCTCAACTCGAAGCCGCCGCCCGCGAGCACGCCGAGTTCCTACGCTCGCTCGCCGCGCGGCGGGACGTCCTCTCGCGCCAGGTGCTGCTGTGCTTCCGCGAGCCTGGCATCTCGGGGGACGAAGAAGAGGCGGCGTCGGCGCTGGCGCATCGGATCGAGGAGGCGGCGGCCCTCCTTCGTGGTCTGGGCGTCCGGCTCGTGCGGCTGGAGGGGTCGGAAGCCAGCGAGGTCCTGACCGCGGCTTCGGACCCCGAGGCGGAGTCGCTTCCGAGAGGCGTCGAGCGAGCGATCCGTGTCGTGGAGGGACGTTCGTGACACCGATCAGGCTTCGTCGGTCCTCGCCCGCTCCACCGGCCGGTCTGATGGGGCCAGACGCCATGGAGATCTTTCCCCGCCGCATCCGCGCCGGCGAAACGTGGTGCGAGACCTTCGTGGTGCTCGGATATCCGAGGGAGGTCTCACCAGGGTGGCTCTCTCCGCTCCTCGCGTACCCGGGGCCCGTCGATGTGGCTCTGCACGTCGATCCCGTCGCGAACGACGAGGCAGCTCGCCACCTCCGTCGACAGCTCGCCCGATTCGAGTCGACGAGACGCATCGATGCGAAGCAGGAGCGGCTTGCGGATCCGGAGATGGAAACAGCTGCCGAGGACGCCGCCGCGCTCGCCGGTCAACTCGCGCGGGGAGAAGGACGACTGTTCCGGGTCGGGCTCTACGTCACGGTCCGGGCACCGAGCGAGGAGGCGCTGGAGCGAGAGGTCCACCGGGTGCGAGCCGTGTGCGCCTCGCTCCTGCTCGACACGCGCCCCGTGACCTTCCGAGCCGTTCAGGGCTGGCTCACCACGCTGCCCCTCGGCATCGACGCGCTGCGGCTCCGGCGGACCTTCGACACGAAGGCGCTCGCGGCCGCGTTCCCGTTCGCGAGCGCCGAGCTCGAATCGAGCGGCGGGATCTTCCTGGGACGAAACGCCACGACCGGAGGGCTCATCTTCGTCGATCGATTCGCCCTTGAGAACCACAACCAGGTCATCCTGGCCCGCTCGGGTGCCGGCAAGAGCTACCTCGCCAAGCTCCAGATCCTTCGATCGCTCTACGAGGGCGTCGAGGTGCTCGTCATCGACCCCGAGGACGAGTACCGACGGCTCGCGGAGGCCGTCGGCGGCGTCGTGGTCAAGCTCGGCTCCGCCGGAGAGCGGCTGAACCCGTTGGATCTGTCCGAGGCGGGCAAGCCAGAGGCACTGACCGACCAGGCCCTGTTCGTCCACACCCTCGTCTCGAGCCTGCTCGGCGAGATCTCCTCAGAGGAGAAGGCACTCCTTGATCGCGCGATCCTCGCCGCGTACGAGCGTGAAGGGCTCACCTCGGACCCTCGAACCCACGCTCGGCCTGCGCCGGTGCTGGCCGGTGTCGTCGATCAGCTGCGTCACGAGCCGAGCGGTCCGGCGCTCGCCGATCGACTCGAGCCGTACGTCTCGGGCTCCCACCGCGCGCTCTTCGATGGACCGGCGACCGTCCGAGCGGAGGGGCATCTTTGCGTCTTCTCCCTCAGGGAGCTTCCCGAGGAGCTGAAGACCGCCGGGACGCTCCTTGCCCTCGACGCCGTCTGGCGGAAGGTCGCGCGAGGCGATCGACCGCGCGTGGTGGTGGTCGACGAAGCTTGGTGGCTCCTTGGCGCGGGCCGCGACGCCGGTGCGCGGTTCCTGCAGCGCCTCGCGAAGTCGGCGCGGAAGCACTGGTGCGGTCTCACCACGATCACCCAGGACGTGACCGACGTCCTATCGACCGAGCTCGGACAGGCGGTCGTGACGAACGCCGCGCATCAGGTCCTTCTCGGGCAGTCGCCCCAGGCGATGGAGACCCTCGGTCGGGCCTTCAACCTGTCGGCAGGCGAACAGAGCTACTTGCTGACGTGCGACCGGGGGCAGGGGATCCTCGCGGTCGGAACCGAGCGGGCGGCACTGGACGTCGTGGCGTCCGGGGCGGAGCACCGGCTCGCCACTTCCGATCCGGCCGAGATCGCGGCGCTCGGGGAGGACGAGCGCTGATGCTCCGGAAGCTCGCCGCCGGTATCGGGGTGATCTTGCTCGTCCCGGTTCTCGTCCTCGCGGCCGCCATCGGGAGCGTGAGCGGTGGCAGCGCGAGCGGCGCTCCGGTCACTGCAACCGCGTTCTGCGGTCAAGGCCCAACCGACTCGCCCGCACCTTCCGAGGCCCCTGCGGCGGCAGCCACGAAGCGTGGTCAGACCCGGCCCTGCCAAGACGGCGAGCTCGAGGCGATGGTCCTATCGAACCCTCGGATCCATATCTCGTCGCTCGCGGCGGGCGACGTGGCCGCCGGCCGGATCGATCCTCGCGTCCTCGAGGTGCTGCTGATCCTCGCGGAGCGGTTCGACCTCGGCTCGGTGGGTCCGCTGATCAGTGGGCACTCGTACTTCGTCGCCGGGACGACGACCCCCTCGAATCACTCGTTCGGTCGGGCCGTGGACATCTCGGTCATCGACGGACAAGCCGTCTCGATCTTCAACCCCGCGGCACGCGAGGCCATGCAGCTGATCCTCCGGCTGCAGCCGCCGTTGCTCCCCGACGAGCTCGGCGGACCGTTCGTCCTGTATCAGGCGGGGGTCCGCACCTTCACGCAGGACCACCACGACCACATCCACATCGGGTGGGACGGATGATCGCGACGCGCGATCCCGTGAAGCTGCGCGGCCTCCTCCGGTTCCTCCTGGATCCGTTCGGGGTCGCTCGCGACGTGCTGCGTACCGTGAAGGAGTTCGCGGCGGACCGCGTCGGGTGGCTCGCGCTCGGCGTCGCGATCGGTCTCGTGCTGATCGTTGCATGGCGCTTGCTGCTCGCGTGGCGCAGCCGCCGTCTTCGCGAAGGCGCTCGCCGGGTGCGCGTCCTTCCTCCGCCGGAGGTCGATCCGGAGCAGGCGCGGTTGTTGTGGATGAGCCTGCACGCGCTCCTGCGACCGTGGTGGAGACGGTTCGTCTTCGGTCAGCCACACATCGGGTTCGAGATCGTCGGCCGCCCGGAGGAGATCGACGTCGCGCTGTGGGTGCCGCACGACGTCCCGCGCGGCCTGGTGGAGCGGGCGGTGGAGGTTGCGTTTCCCGGCGCCCGGACCGAGATCACCGAGAACGACCCACTTGGCGCCGGCGCGCATCGCGCCGACGGCGAGTTGGAGGCATGCGAACTCGGATTCGCGGAGCCTGCGTGGTTCCCCTTCGGGGGGGGAGCGGGCGATGAGTCTCTGGGAGTCGCGCTCGCGGCGCTGACCGGTCTCGACGATGGCGAGAGCGCTCTCGTGCAGGTCCTGGCGCGGCCCCTCACGTCCCGGGCGCGCTACCGCCTTCTCCGCGCGGCACGAGTCCTTCGGGTGGGAGGAAGACCAGGACGGGGGTCATGGCGTGTCGGGCGGCGCTCAGGGAGCGGCCGACCTGCGCCGGATCCAACGATCGAGGGGGACGTGCGCGCGATCCTCGCGAAGGCGGCGTCGCCGCTTTGGGCCTGCACGATCCGGGTCGCCGTTCGGTCACCGTCTCGAGAGCAAGCGCGGGGTCGCATCCATGGGCTCGCGGGAGCGTTCGCTGTCTTCGAGGGCCGAAACGGTCTTCGCCGGCGCCGTGCCAGCGGCCTGGGTCGGTCGATCCCGACCAGGCGCATGGGTCGGCTCCTTACCCTCTCGGTTCCGGAGCTGGCCCAGATCGCCACGGTTCCCGCCGCCGGCGCCGTCGCCGGTCTCGACCGCGCCGGCGCGAAGACGGTCGCGCCCTCCCGGACGCTTCCGCACGCGGGGAGGGTGCTCGGGCTCGCCGACCATCCCGGGATCCGGCGGCCGGTCGCGATCGCGGCGGAGGACGCTCGGCATCACCTCCACGTCGTCGGCGAGACCGGCACCGGCAAGTCGACGCTGCTCGCGAACATGGTCCTGCAGGATGCGGCGGCAGGACACGCGGCCGTCGTCATCGATCCCAAGGGTGACCTGGTCGAGTCGATCCTCGAGCGGCTTCCGGAAGGCTGTGAGGACAGGACCTGCGTCGTCGACCCCGACGACCGCAAGGACGCCGTGGGCCTGAACGTCCTCGCAGGCTCCGACCCCGACCTGATCGTCGATCACGTCGCCGGCGTGTTCAAGCGGATCTACGAGCCGTGGTGGGGCCCGCGGACCGACGACATCATGCGCGCCGCGTGCCTGACGCTGGCCCAGATCCCCGGTGCGACGCTCGCGGAGGTGCCGCTGCTCCTTACCGACTTCGATTGGCGCCGGGCGATCCGCGAGCGGCTCGCCGACGTGGGGGGCCTGTCGGCGTTCTGGAGTTGGTACGAGCGCCTGCCGGAGCAGCAGCGCGCTCAGCACATCGCGCCGCTCCTGAACAAGCTGCGCTCGTTCCTGCTCCGGGGTCCGGTCCACGCGATCGTCGGCCAGGCAGCGCCGAAGCGGGACATCGAGTCCCTGATCGACGAGGGTGGCCTGCTGCTCGTGCGCGTTCCGAAGGGAACGCTCGGGGAGGACACGTCGAGGCTCCTCGGCGCCTTCGTCGTCGCACGGGTCTGGCAGCGATGCATGCAACGGGCGTCGATCCCCGAACAGGACCGTCCCGACGCGACGCTTTACGTGGACGAGACCCACAACTACCTCGCGCTCCCGCGTTCCTTCGAGGATCTCCTGGCCGAAGCGCGCGGCTACCGCCTCTCGCTGGTGCTGGCGCACCAGCACATGGGACAGCTCCCGAAGGACGTCCGCGACGCCCTGGGTGCCAACGCGCGGACGAAGGTCGTCTTCACCTGCTCACCGGAAGATGCCTCGGCGCTCGAACGTCATTTCGACCCCGACCTCTCCGCGTATGACCTCTCGCATCTCGCCACGTTCCAGGTCGCCTGCCGGCCCTGCGTGGCGGGCGGTCAGGCCCAGGCCTTCACGTTCCGGACCGAGCCGCTGCGGCCGGGATCGCCCGCCCGGGCGGAAGCTGTGAGGCGGCGTAGCGCCGAGCTCTTCGCGATCTCGCGAGATGAGGTCGAGGACATCATCGAGAGCCGCCAACTCGAGCGCGCCAGGGCTCTCTTGCCGCCGAGACGGGAAGACGGGGCACGTAGGCGTTCCTTCGAGCGGTCAGTCGAGCGTTCCTTCGAGCGTTCACCCGAGCGGTCATCATCGCTCGACCCCGTCCGTCGCGAACCGGCAGGTGAACGCCCATGACGGGTCGAGCGCCGGCCGGTCGGACTCGCTACGTCGCGCGTG
>JBOGVK010000165.1:0-23050 GCA_050692375.1 Actinomycetota bacterium | reverse complement strand
CGGAGAAGTCGCTGCAGACGTGGCATGACGAGGCGCAACCCGGGTTCGTGTTCACGCTGAAGGCGAACCAGCGCATCACGCACTTCAAACGACTCGAGGACACCGATGACGACGTCCGCGCTTTCCTGAACGTGGCGAAGACGCTCGGCGACCGGCTCGGGTGCGTGTTGTTCCAATGTCCGCCGTCGTTGCAGTACCGACGTGAGCTGATCGAGGCGTTCGTCGGGTACTTGCCGCCGCCCGGCCCGGGCGTTCCTCGGTTCGCGATGGAGTTCCGGCATCCGTCGTGGATGGAGGCGCGCGAGCTCTTGCTGTCGCAGGGCGTCGCCTGGGGCGTCGCCGAGACCGACGACAAGGACCCGAAGCCGGACGATCTGTCGTGGGAGCCGGCGGGGTACTTGCGACTCCGCAAGTCCGAGTACACCGACGATGAGCTGAAGGTGTGGGCGGAGAGGATCGGTCCCGCGCTCGCCGCCGGCAGCGACGTCTTCTGCTACTTCAAGCACGAGGACGAAGGCGCCAGCCCCAAGATGGCGAAACGCCTGCTCACGGCACTCGAACGAGGGTAATTCCCCCGCCAAACTTGCGACCGTCGTGCGTCTCTGAGCATCTGGTGGCGACCCTTGAACCATCTGAGCGGACCAGTACCCATGGAATCGCTCCCGCTCCGACAATCCCATAGGCTGCCCCACCGTCAACGTTCGGAGCGGTTATAGCTTCGGCCGCTGGACGGATCGCACCCGATCGCCACCACCTGAGGACCGATCGCCCTCGCGCTGCGTAGATTCAGTTGACCTCTGCGCAGGAACTTCGTTCGTCAACCTGTTAAGGAAGCGAGCTTCCATGGCCACCACGACCGAGCGACACCTTGCGGCGCCGCGCGAGCACGGCGGGAATCCCGTGTGGCGGAAGGCTCCCGTATCGCTGCTTCGACACCCGTCGATGTTCGCCGCGCTCGCGTTGGGCGCGTTCCTGGTCGTCGTGTCGACCGTCGCGTATCCGCTCTTCCTCTCCGCGTCCGGCAGCGCGTTGGTCTCTTCGGAGATCGACAATCCAACAGTCACCCGGTTCGGGGCGGGGATCATCTACACCTCGACGAACGTGCGGTTCGACAAGGCGAGCCCCGACGGACATGGTCTGCTGAGCGACCGACGGCGGGAGGTGTTCTCGCAGACCGTAGGGACGAACCCATCGGTCGATCCGGTGATCGAGCAAGCGATGGGGGATGAGATCGCGGTCACCGGGCCGGACGGACAAGTCCCGTCGTCCGGCCCGGTGAACGGTGTCCTGTTCTTCGGGACCGACGTCCTCGATCACGTCGACCTCGTCGAGGGCACGGACGGAACAGGGGTGTGGCTGCCCGACTACGTCGCCAAGCCGCTGGACGCGCACCCAGGCGATCGCGTCGAGCTGCGTTCGGGGACCGCCGTCGTCCCCGTCATGGTCGACGGCATCTATCGCGCGCTCTACGCGCTGCCGAGCACCGGCTACTGGCGAACCTGGTCGGAGCAGCTCTATCTCCCCTGTCCCTACTGCACGGTTCCACCCCAGCCGATCCTGGTCGACCGGGATCAGCTGATCGCACTGTCGAACCAACTCGGGATGGACCGTGCCAGCTTCGCCCTCTCGGCACCCGTTCGGGCTGATCCTCTGCTGACGCTGGACGAGGCCCGGGGACTGGGTACGTTCGCGGACCGTCTCGGCTACGAGCTCACGACGGGTCGGTCCGCCCTCCGGCGGCTCTTTCCGTGCTGCGGTCGGTTGTACGCTTTCACGCGCCACAGCGCGCAGTACGAGCTCCTGGGTGCCATGTCCCGTGTGGTGAGGGTCGTCGACCAACGGATCGCCGCCGTACAGGGGCCGATCCAGGTGCTGTTCCTCGCCGGTCTCCTCATCTCGTTCGGCGTGGTGGCCGCGGGGGGCATGTTCTCATTCACCGCAAGGCGGGTCGATGCGGGCGTGCTCGCCGTCCGCGGATGGGGTCCCGGATCCGTCGGCGTCAAGGCCGTGCTGGAGTCGATCCTCCCTTGTGTGGTCGGCGCGGTCATCGGGTTCGTGGTCGCGACCGGGCTGATCGCGTGGATCGGTCCCCAGGGGTCGATCGACCCGGCGGCGCGCGCGTCTGCGCTGGTCGGTTCGCTCCTCGCGACGCTCGGCGTGCTTGCGGTGGTCGGCGTCGTCTCCGCGCTCACGTTCGTGTCGCACCACGAACCGCGACAGGGCCTGTCGCGGGTGGCCTTCATCGTCCCGTGGGAGATCCTGGCCCTGGGCGGTGCTTACGTGGCAGCCGGTCGGTTGCAAGCCCGAGGCGGAGTGCTCGGCAGGACGGTCGAGCGACCGGCGCCGGCGGTGTTCCTGTTCCCGTTGCTCCTGGCGCTCGGCGTGGCGATCCTCGTCGCGAGGCTGATGATCTTCGCGCTCTCGCGGCGCCGCCGCGGGGATCGGACGCACGTCTCGGCGTGGTACCTGGCGGTCCGGCGGCTCGCCTCGTCCTCCCGGCTGACGATGGTGTTCCTGGTCGCCGCGACGCTCGCGCTCGCGGTGTTCGCCGCGTCGCAGACCATGGTGAGCTCCCTCCGCAGCACGGTCGACGCCAAGGCGAAGGTCTTCGTGGGCAGCGACGTCCAGCTGTGGATCGGCCCCGATCAGCAGATCCCGTCCGACCTCGGGTTCCCCGCGACGATCGCAACGCCATCCAAGCAAGCGGGACGCATCCCGGACTCCGACACGCAGTTCGATCTCCTGGCGATCGATCCCGCGACGTTCGAATCGGCGGCCTACTGGAACTCGGCGTTCTCGGATCGGTCGGAGGCCGATCTCCTGCGTCTGTTGGATACGCCGTCGGGCGATCGCCTCCCCGTCGTGCTGGCGAACGGGCAGGGCATCGCCCCGGCCGCGATCGAGATCCAGCAGCACATCGTGCCGATCGACATCGTGGCGACCGCTTCCAGCTTCCCGGGGACCTCGTCCGCCAGACCGGTGTTCGTCGTCGCGCGGGACCGGCTCTACGACGCGTTCGCCGGTCTGGGCGATCCGCTCAACGAGGTCCAGGCGACCAGGGAGATGTGGATCCGCGGGCCGACGGATCAGGTGCTCGCTGCCGCGGCCGACGCGGGCGTGGACACCTACCTGACCATCACCGTCGACGAGGTGTCGGACATCCCGTTCATCAGAGCGGCGATCGACACGTTCATCGTGCTGGATGTGCTCGGCATCGTGGCGTTGATCCTCGTGCTCGTCGTGGCGATCGTGTACCTGCAGGCTCGTCAGCGCTCGAGCGTCGTGTCGACGGCCCTGTCGGCGAGGATGGGGTTGTCGGAGGGCACGGTGCGACGTTCCTTGGTCCTCGAGCTGTCGGCGGTGTTGTTCGCCGCGCTTACCGTCGGCGGAACGGTGGGCATGATCGGCGCGGCGTACGTGACCCCGTACCTCGACCCGCTGCCCACGATCCCGCCGGATCCCGTCTCGGTACTTCCGTGGGTCGCGGTCGCCGCCGCGGCCGTCGGGCTCGCGGTCACCGCGATCGTGGGCGGATGGCTCTCGACCCGCGCCGCGCGCGACGTTCGACTGGGGGAGGCGCTTCGTGTCGCGGAGTGAGGGAGCGGCCGTCCGCTGCGACGGGATCGAGCGTGTCTATCGGACGCCGACCGGCGAGGTTCACGCGCTGCACGACGTCTCGTGCGTGTTCCCGGAGGGCGTCGTCACCGCGATCGTCGGCCCATCTGGAAGCGGCAAGTCTTCGTTGCTCCGGTTGATCGCGGGACTCGACAGGCCGACCGCTGGAGGGCTCGTCGTCGAGGGCCGGGACGTCGGGGGTGGATCCGCGCGGGTGCGCCGCCGTCTCCGCCGTGACCTCGTCGGCTACGTCTACCAGCGACCGTCGGACAACTTCCTGTCCCATCTCACGGTGGGCGAGCACCTTCGGCTCGCGCGCGGCGGACCGAACGTCGGGAGGTTCGAGCTGGGAGAGATGCTCGATCTCCTGGGGATCGGTCACCGGATCGATCACCTTCCCGTGGAGCTCTCCGGGGGCGAGCAGCAGCGTGCCGCGTTCGCGCAGGCGCTCGCGACGGGCGCGGACATCATCGTTGCCGACGAACCCACCGCAGAGCTCGATAGCGAGTCGAGCCAGGGCGTGCTGGACCGGGTGCGAGCCCTGGCGGACGAGGGCGTCACGTTCCTGCTGGCCACGCACGACCCGGCCGTCATGGCGATCGCCGACGAACGGTTCGAGCTGGAGCACGGCCGGGTCAAAGGGATGGCGCGAGCCGATGAGGCTGGCTCCCCGGTCGCGGGGGCCGCGCCGGAACTCCGGTGGCCGGACGCTGGATCCGGGGCGTGGTGGTTCGACTCCGAGCCCGTCGTTCGCCTGCGGGGCGTGAGCAAGTCCTATGGCCGGGGCGACGAGGCGGTGCACGCCCTTCGCGCCGTGGATCTGGAAGCCCGCACCGGAGAGGTCGTCGGGTTGATAGGTCGCTCCGGGTCGGGCAAGACGACGCTGCTCAACGTCGCGGCGGGCTGGGAGACGCCCGACACCGGCAGCGTCGAGTCGCCGGGCGACCACCTTGACGGGTGGTCAGACATCGCGGTGATCCCGCAGCGTCTCGGGTTGATGGAGGAGCTCTCGGCGCAGGAGAACATCGAGTATCCGGCGCGGATCCGCGGAGAGCTCGACGACCGCGGTCAGCTCGTGGACGACCTCATCGAAGCCCTCGGGCTGCGGGCCTTGCGTTCGCGCTACCCGCGGGAGACCTCGCTCGGGGAACAGCAACGCATCGCGCTCGCTCGAGCGCTCGTCTTGCGTCCGCGTCTCTTGATCGCCGACGAGCCGACGGGGCACCAGGACGCGGGATGGGCGGCACGGACCATGTGGGTCCTGCGCGAGGCGGCCGGCGCGGGGAGTTGTTGCCTGATCGCGACGCACGACACGGGATTGATCGACCAGCTCGACCACGGGTTCTCGATGGCGGACGGCCGGCTGACGGACGTATCGACGTGAGGCGCTCGCTCCGGACGGGTGGTCGACGCCCGCTGACGTGCGACCGGTGTCGGACAGATCGGAAGCGGCCGAAAGCCTCCGCGACTCGATCCAGGTGTCGGACCTCGCAGGAGGAAATGCGCTCAGCTCGCGCTTAGGTCGCCTTGATCTCCGAGGACGAGCATCCCGGCTGGCATCTTCGGAGCCTACTTCAGCAACGCTCGCATCGAGCGCTCGATCACCGACACGGCCTCGGGTTCGATGACCTTGCGCCCCAACCCATCACGGACGTAGAACGCGTCGATGACTCGGTCGGTGTAGGTCGCGACCTTCGCGAGGTGCACGTCGAGCTCGAGCGCGGACAACGTGCGGGTCATGTCGTAGAGCAACCCCAGGCGATCGGGCGCGCCGACCTCGATGACCGTGAAGAAGTCCGACGCGTCGTTGTCGACGGTGACGGTGACGGGCGTGTCGCCTCGTTCGGGGTAGTGCCGACGCTTCTCCGTCATGCGGTGCTCGAGCGAGACGCGCCCTTCGATCGCCTTGCGGAGCAGGCTCCGGAACTCGCGCCAGCGCTCCTCGCCGATCTCCGGCTCGAATGCGCCCTGCACTTCGAAGAGGTCGACGGCCACGCCGTCCTCGGTCGTGAAGACTTGAGCCGTCAAGATGGAGAGACCGGCGAGTGACAACGCGCCCGCGATCCATGAGAGCAGGCCGGGTCGGTCGGCCGCGACCACGAGCAGCTCGTAGGTCCCGGGACGAAGGCCCGGCTCGGAGGCCGTTCGCACGTCGTTTCGACCGAGGTCCGGCGCGATCGTCGCGTAATGCGACGCGATCTGCGCCGGGGGAAGCGAGAGGAAGTAGCTCCGCGGCATCCGCATCACGAATCGTTCGACATCGTCCGGAGGCTCATTCGCCAGGAGATCGCGGACGCGGACCACGCCGTCCGTGAGGCGTTCGGCGACCTCTACGCCCATCTGCCCGCGCTCGAAGACCCGCTGGATCTTGGCCACCAGCTCGCGGATCAACGTCTGTCGCCACGAGGTCCACGCGGCAGGACCCGTCGCCCGGGCATCGGCCTTCGCAAGGAGATACAAGGCCGCAAGACGTTCCGGCGATGCGACTCGCGCCGCGACGCCCAGGATCAGATCGTCGTCGGTGAGATCGCGGCGCGTTGCGGTGTCGGGAAGAAGGAGATGCTCCGAGACCATGAACCTCGCGAGCTCGACGGTGGCCTTCGGAACACCCATCCGCTCGAGCACCGCAGTTGCGACACGGTCTCCGACCTGCACATGACCGCCCTCGCCGTTCTTGCCGACATCGTGTAGCAACGCGCCGAGCAGCGCCCCGTCCCGTTCCTTGATCTGTCCGCGGGCCGCAACCTCGACGGGATCGCTCATGTCGGGGTCCGTGAGCATCCGGGACATCCCCCCGAACGCACTAAGCAGATGCACGTCGACCGTGTAGCGGTGGTACGGATCGCGCTGCGGTCGACACCGAACATCGCTCCACTCCGGGATCACGCGAACCAGCAGACCGAGCCGGTCGAGCGCTTGGAGTCCCTCGAGCGCCGCCGGTCCAGCTCGAAGGATCTGGAGGAACGCGTCGCGGACGGCATCGGTCCACTCGACGCCGTCGGGCTCAGCACCGGCTTCGATGATGGCGAGCTCGCCGGCGAAGAGCGGCGTGCGACCGGATCTGCGGCCCCGGACGATGATGTCGTCGGTCAGCGCGTCGACCGCTCGCGCGTGTTCGAACACGGCTCGCATGAGCCCGTCGACGGCGATCAGCCGCGGCTCGTCCCGAAAACCCATCGCCTCCGCGATCCCGGGCTGCTGTTCCTGGAGCAAGCGGTCCGTGGCGCGGCCGGTCTCCAGATGCAAGGCGCTCCGGACGCGCGTCAGGAACTCCTCGGCAGCCTCCAGTTGATCGCGCTCCGCGGTGCGCAGCAACCCCTCGTCCTCGAGCGTTCGCGCGCGCACCTTCTCGAGCCACCCGAACGCATGGATGTCCCGCAGACCGCCGCCGCCCTCCTTCAGCTCGGGCTCCAACAGGTAGGACGTCGAGCCGAACCGCTCACGTCGGTCCCGGGCGTTGCCGGCCAACTTCACTGCGAACGCGTCCGGATCGTCGCGGAGTGGGCTCAGGACGGCTTCGGACGCGCCGGCGAGGAGCTCCGCGTCGCCGCCGAGCAGCCGCGCGTCGAGGATCGCCGTTACCGCGTCGAGCCGTTCGGCCGCAAGCGTCACGGTCTCCTCGGGCGTCCGCACCGCATGACCCACGCTGAACCCTGCGTCCCAGAGCGGATACAGCAGGGGCTGCGCGAGCATGGACACGGACTCGGGATCATCCCCGTCGTGCAGGAGCAGCAGGTCGATGTCGGAGTGCGGGCAGAGGGCGCCGCGCCCGTATCCGCCGAGCGCGACCAACGCCGTGCGCGGCGCCCGTGGACCGGCAGAGATCGCCGCCTCATACAGCTCGAAGAGCGCGGCGTCGACCAGCTCGGCCCGCCGGCGCCCCGACCACATCCCGTGATGTCCGGCCGAATACGCGCGCTCGAGCGCCGCGAGCTCCTCGGTCAAACGCGTGATCGGCGTCGGCGTGACCACCGATCGCGCGTCTTCGCTCACGCCGCGGGATGCGTCCGGCACCAGGCGTATAGAGCGTCGTAGACGAACGATCCTCGCTCCAAGAGACGGAGGTCGTCATCCTCGGCGAGCAAACCGCCCTCGCCGATAGCCAACAGGCCCGGCGCCAAGGCGTCGGTCGCAAGATCCTCCGATACGTCGGCCGCGTGGACGATCTGCGCCAGGCGCACCAACGTGGCGTCGCCACCCAGGCCGAACTCGTCGATCAACACCTCGAACGAGCACTGGCTCCCACGATGCGTGAACTCGGCGCCTTCCGCGTCGAACGACCTCGCGCCCTCGCGTTCCGCGTAAGCGAGGACGTCGTCGCGAGACACATACATGATCTCCGCATCGGCATCGATGAACTTCGTGATCAGCCACGGACGGGCGATCCGATCCGTCTTCGGACGCTCACGTGTGACCCACTTCATGCGGCGACCCCCTTCGGTATCGAACGAACGATCAGAGCGCATCCGGGCCGCGTTCGCCCGTGCGGATGCGGATGACCTGTTCCGCCTCGGTGACCCAGATCTTGCCGTCCCCGATCTTGCCGGTCCTCGCTGCCTTCTCGATGGCCTCGATCACGCCGTGGGCGTCGTCGTCGGCCACCACGACCTCGACCTTCACCTTCGGCACGAAGTCCACCTGATACTCGGCACCGCGATAGATCTCGGTATGACCGCGCTGACGCCCGAACCCCTCGACGTCGGTCGTGGTGAGGCCGTTGACGCCGATGTCGCGCAGCGCTTCCTTGACCTCCTCGATCCGGTGGGGCTTCACGATCGCCGTGATGAGCTTCACGGCCGGAGCTTATCCTTCGAGCGCCGGCTCCGACCGCGCTTGCGGCGGGGCCAGCAGGACCGTGGGATCGACGCGCTCGTGCGTGAGGGTCTTGCCCCCCCCGGCGATCCCGAAGAGCCGCTTGCGGTAGAGCAACCAGAACAGGATGAGCAGGTTGATGACGAGCGCGCCGACCCGGATCACCGTCACGCGACGCGAGAGCTCGATGATCTCGAACGGCAGGAATCCCGCCGTGGCGATGGCCGTGAGATATTCTGCCCACCGGCGTTCGTGCCACAGGCCGATCGCCTCGATGAGCTCCAGCACGCAGTAGACGAGGGACGTGACGATCAGGACGACGAGCGTTCCCTTGTGCACGGTCACGAGCTTCCCCAGCTCACGAACCAGGAACCCTTGGCTCGCGGCCGACGAGTTCGCCGCGGTCGTCTGCAGCGCATCCAGGATCTTCTGAGCCTGATCTCGCAGCGGCCCTAGGTTCAGCTCGAACGACAACGCAACGGCGAACAACAGGCCGAACAACACGACGTGGATCATCCGATCGATCGCGATGACTCGCAGGATGAGCGCCTCTCGGAGCGCTTCACCGCGACGTGGCATTCGGATCTCCGCGAGCGGCGGAAGCGTCGGGTGGGCGGGGTCGTCGGGAGGGGGCACCTCCCGCCAGGAATCGCAGCGCAGGCATCGAACGAGCCGGCGACCGTCCGGGAGGTCGAGTCCGACACCGGCATCTTCGGGTCGAAGCAGCGCCACCTGGGCCGCGGGCACGACGTGACCTCGGCGCGAGCAGACGAACGTCTCCGGGTGCCAGTACGGCTGCCGGACCCGCTCGCGCCATCGCCACAGCCGGTGGAACATGCGCTCAGCCTAGTCGCGTGCGATGGACTTCTCGAAGACGCACCATTCCCGGACCGGGCGCATCCCCATGGATCGATACAGCTCCAGCGCGCCCGTCACGTTCTCCGTGTCCACGCCCAGACGGCCGACCCGAACCCCGTTCGCAGCGAACATCGCGAACGTGCGGCGGAGGAGCGAGCGGCCGATGCCTCGTCCCTGCCACGCCTGCCGGACGCCGAGCTCGTAGATCCATCCGGTCCCGTCGATCACGCCGTTGATGGATGCACCGACGATCTGCCCGTCGGTCTCCGCGACGAACCCGAGCGTGGGGTCGAACGTCTCGTCCGCGTGTTGGTGCTCCCACCACTGCTCGAACGATTCCGGGAAGTAGCCGAAATGTGTGGAGAAGGCCTCGTCCAACGTCTCGTGCGCCCGTCGTTCGTCGACCCCAGGCTCGAGTGGGCGGATGGTCACGCCGGCAGGAGCTTCACGGGTTTCGAAGGTCCCGTCGAGGTCGATCAACATCTGCCAGAACGTGCGGATGTGGCGATAACCGTTCGTCTTCAGCAGCTGGAGCCCGCGCACATCCGGCTCCCCCGTCGCGTTCCACAAGGCGATCCCGGCACCCGATGCGATCTGCGAACGCGTCTTGTCTTCCGTCCATGCCAGCATCGCCGCACCGAGGCCTCGACCCATGTGCGATGGATGCACGAATGCATCGACCTCGTACCGAGCGGCCGGGTCCGGCGTCGCATGCTGCACATAGGCTGCGAGCGCCCCATCGGAGGTGTGGATCACCCTCACGTCGCGGACGAGGGCCACCCAGGGGGATCCCCATTCGTATTGGACGCCCTCTCGGTTCGCGTTGGCGTCGCCGAAGTAGGCGACGTCCCAAGCATCGATCAAGGCTGCGACATCGTCCAGATCGTCGGGGGTTGCCGGCCGGGCCGTGTAGCCCGGCGGAAGGTTCACTCCCCCGAAGCCTTCTTGCGAGCCACCGGCTTCTTCGCCGCTGCTTTCTTCGCGGCCGGTTTCTTCGGCGCATCGGGCTGCTTCTTCGCAGCGTCGACGCTTGCCTTCAGCGCAGCCATGAGGTCGACCACCTTCGCGGTGGGCTGGGCCTCGACCATCTCGATCTCCTCGCCGGCGATCTTGGCCTCGACGATCTTCAGCAGCGCCTCGCGGTATTCATCGGTGAACTCCTCGGGATGCCAGTCCGACGTGAGGTTCTCGATCAGCATCTTCGCCATGTCGAGCTCCTGGTCGCGGACCTTGAGGTCGACGTCCACGCCGCCGAAGTCGGCCTCGCGGATCTCGTCTGGCCAATACATCGTCTCCAAGACGAACGCGTCGTCCTTGAATCGCAGCGCGGCGAGATGCTCCTTGTCGCGGAAGCTCACCTTCGCGACGCCCACCTTGTTCACCTGATTCATCGCCTGCCGAAGGAGCGCGTAAGCCTTCGCTCCGGTCTCCTCGGGGATCAGGTAGTACGTCTTCTTGTACATGATCGGGTCGATCTCCTCGAGATCGACGAACTGCACGATGTCGATCGCCCGGCTGGACTCGACCGGAACCTTGTCGAAGTCATCCTCGGTGAGCACGACGTAACGATCCTTCTCGTACTCGTAGCCCTTGACGATGTGGTCGAAGGTGATCTCTTCGCCGTCGACGGAGCACGTCCGCTTCATGCGGATGCGCCCACCGTCCTCGTCGTGGAGCTGGTTGAAGCGGAGCGTCTTCTCCTCGGTCGCCGGATACACCGAGACCGGGATGGTCACGAGCCCGAAGCTGATGGCACCTTTCCACATGGACCTTGGCATGGTCACCCTCCGTCAGGAAGTCGTTCCCGTCTCGCACGCAGCGGAAACGCGATTCTAAGCCCTGCGGCCGACACGTAGGCTCACGGAAGGAGCCGGGCCGCGTACGGGGAGGGAGCAAGGATCCGCAAACCGTCGCTCGTGACCAGGACCTCGTCGCCGAGCTTGACGCCGTGGTCGGCACCGACCTCGCCGGCGTAGAGCTCGACCACCAGGGTCATGTGCTCCTGGATCACGCGATCGGGGTTCGACTGCCGGTCGATCGGATAGCAGACGCTCGGGCTCTCTTCCTCCAGGCCGATGCCGTGGATCATGCATTCGTAGCGTTGCGGAAGGTATTTCTCCGGAAGCTCCGGCGCGAGATCGGCGAGCTCGGCGCACGTGAGGCCCGGCCGAACCACCGCCTTCATACCTTCCAGCCAGTCGTACGCGGCCCCGTAGGTGTCACGTTGCGCGGCGGTCGGCTCGGCATCGCCGCAGAGGAACGTACGCGAGACGCAGAAGAAGTAGCCCTCGATGCCCACCGTGTCGGTGTCCACGTAGACCAGATCGCCTGGCTCGATCACGCGATCGGTGGCCTCCGATCGCCATGGGTTCGTGTTGGGGCCGGAGCACACCGTGCTCGTGGCCAGGTACTCGCCACCGGCGCGCAGCGTGGTGTCGGACAAGACGGCGAGCAGATCACGTTCCCGGACACCGGGGACGAGCGCTTCCTCGAACGCCGACAGCATGTCGACGACCATCGCCCCGTTGAGCTCGAACAGCTGGATCTCTTCGGGAGTCTTGATCTCTCGGACCTCTTGCGTGATCGGCGCGGAGTCGACGAGTTCGACGCCTTGGCCCTGGAGCGCAAGGAAGCCGGGCGTTCCGAGCCGGTCGACCGCGAGCCGCTCGCCGTCGAGGCCGAGCTCGCGCATCGCGTCGTTGATCTCGCGCGCCCAGATCGCCGCCTCCGACGCGGGGTCGTCGTAGAACTCCCACGCGTGCATCGGGCGAACATCCTCGACGACCTGGCGGGAGCGGTGCATCGAGTTCCCGTGCTCGAAGAGGATCGGCCGGCCTTCCGCGGGCACCAGCGCGCACCGGACGAACGTGCTCATGCTGTAGATCGGCATCGCCGACGCGCCGGTTGCGTACCGCATGTTCGGCTCGTTGAAGAGAAGGCACGCGTGCACGTCGTGTGCGCGCATCGCGGCCTGGAGGCGCGCCAACCGGCCGGCGCGCAACGCAACAAGATCGACCGAGTGATCCACCAATGGAGCCTACGGCCCGGCGACCGCCGTGCGGAGCGGCGGAAGCCGACCGACGGTCATCGAGACGCACTAGCATCCCGGCATGCCGGCGAAAAGGAAACGGGCTCGTACCTCCCCAGAGGCGTTCACGATCCCGTTCCCGCTTGCGCTCGATGCCCGCAGGGACGGCGACGCCTGGTGGTTCGAGGTCGACGGACGCGAGCTACGCCTGTCGAACCTGAACAAGATCTTCTGGCCCGACGAGGGCTACACGAAGGGCGACCTGATCGCCTACTACCTGAACGTCGCGCATCTCATGCTGCCGCACCTGGCCGAGCGTCCACTCACCATGAAGCGGATGCCCGACGGCATCGATGGCCCCTTCTTCTACGAGAAATCGGCGCCCAGCCACGTGCCCGAGTGGATCGGTCGATGCAAGGTCCTGTCGGAGGACGCGAAGACCGGCGTGATCGACTACATGACGATCGACGACACCGCCGGACTGCTCTTCATCGCGAACCTCGGGTGCATCGAATTCCACCCTCTGCACTCGCGATGCGCCGACGTCGAGCATCCCGACTACCTCTTCTTCGACCTCGATCCGTTCCCGCCGTATACGTACGAAGACGTGCTCGCGGTCGCGCGACACATCAAGGTGCTGCTCGACCAGCTCGGGCTGACCGCGTTCCCGAAGACCTCCGGTGCAACGGGACTGCAGATCTTCCTGCCGGTCGAACGCGGCACGTACACGTACGACCAGGTGCGGGCGTTCGTCGGACGGTGCGGCCGATTGATCACGCAGGCCGATCCCGATCGCGTCACGATGGCATGGAAGATCGCGGACCGGACCGGCAAGGTCTTCATCGATCACAACATGAACCGCTCGGGCGCGAACATCTCCGCCGCGTACTCGCTCCGGCCCGAGCTCCGTGCTCCCGTGTCGACGCCGCTCACTTGGGACGAGGTCTTCACCGGAGGGTTCGAACCGCAGGATTTCCGGATCGACAACTTGTGGGAACGCTTCGCGCGCCTCGGTGACCTGTTCGACGGCGTGCGCACGGAGGCCATGGACCTGTCGAACGCGTTCGGGGCCCTCGGGGTGGAGGTCGGCGAAGAGGCGGCGGCCAAGCCGCCGACGACGACGCGAACGTCCGAGGAGGTCATCGCCGCCTCGAAGGACCCGAAGCTCGCCGAATACATCCGCAAGCGCGACTTCGAGGGGACCCCGGAGCCGGCGCCCGGCATCGCGCAGGGAGAGGGCAACTCGTTCGTGATCCACAAGCATCGCGCGACGCGCCTGCACTATGACGTCCGGTTGGAGCGCGACGGCGCTCTTCCCTCCTGGGCGGTGCCGAAGGGTCTCCCAACCGCGCGCGGCGACAAGCGGCTCGCCGTTCGGACCGAGGACCACCCGCTCGAGTACGGGAAGTTCTCCGGGACGATCCCGGCGGGGCACTACGGCGCCGGCGAAGTGCGGATCTTCGACGACGGGTGGTACGAGCCGGTCGAATGGGACGACAAGAAGGTCTCGTTCCGTCTGCACGGCCGGCGGTACCCGAACCTGGAGTTCCACTTCGTGAAAACCCGGACCGACTGGCTGGCGTTCCTGGCGAGCGCGCAGGATGCGCCGCTGATCGAGTCGCCTCCGCGTTTCCAACCGATGCTCGCGGAGGGTGGTTGGCAGGCGTTCGACGACGACGCGTGGTCCTTCGAACCCAAGCTCGACGGGATCCGCTGCCTCGCGGAGATGACGACCGGCGAGACGAAGCTCATCACGCGTACCGGCCGCGACGTCACGTCGCAATATCCGGACATCCACATGGTCCACGAGCTGGTCGATCAGGTGAACGCCGTGCTCGACGGCGAGATCGTCGCGTTCGACGCCGATGGCAAGAACTCCTTCGAGGCGTTGCAGCAACGCATGAACCTGGGGAACGAGCGTGAGATCAAGCGGATCGCGAAGACGATCCCCGTCGCGCTCGTCGTGTTCGACCTGCTCTGGCTCGACGGTCGTGACACGACGGGCCTCACGCTCGAAGAGCGCCGCGAGCTGCTGAGCCTCATCGTCGAGGAGGACCACCGGCTCCAACGGATGACCCACGTGGAGGGCAAAGGCGTGGCGTTCACCGAGGCCGCGAAGACGCTCGGGCTCGAAGGTGTCGTCGCCAAGCGGAAGGGCTCGAAATACCTGCCCGGCAGGCGTTCCGACACCTGGCGCAAGATCAAGCTCACGAACACGCAGGACTGCGTGATCGTTGGCTGGACGGCGGGACAGGGTGGCCGCTCGAACACGTTCGGTGCGTTGCTCGTCGCCGCCCTGGACGGCGGCGAGTGGAAGTGGATCGGTCAGGTCGGCACCGGGTTCACCGACACGATGCTCGATATCGTCCAGGCGAAGCTCGATCCTCTGACGCGCGAGACGCCGCCGATCGACGACCCCGACCTCGCCGCGGTGAAGGGCGTGACGTTCGTCGAACCGGAGCTCGTCTGCGAGGTCGAGTACCTGGAGATCACGAAAGGTGCCACGAAGATGCGCGCCCCGTCGTTCAAGGGCCTCCGTCCCGACAAGACTCCCGACGAGTGCGTCCTGGAAGCATCGACGAAGAGCGCGAAACGTCAGAAGGGTTCGTAGCCGGCGCGGACCAACAACGCACGCACCTCGCGCTCTTCCATCCCGCGGCCCACGAGCTCGTGATACATCCGCACGGCGCCCAATGACCGGCCGCATCGCGGACAGAATTGGAAGTGGGGTTCGAAGGCCGTTTCGCACCACGGACATGCAGAGACCTCGATCTTCCGATCCGGCTCGAGGCCCGTGTCGGCGAGGGCGTCGATGTAGCCCTTGCCGTAGTCCCACTGGATGTACTCCTCTTCCTGGATGTCGAACGCCGGCTCGTGCATCCGAGGTTCGCCCGTCTCCAGCATGTGGTCCAGGTTGTCCTGCAGCAGCTCCCATTCGTAGAAATGGTTGGCTCCACAGTCCTGGCAGGCGATGACCACGCCCTTCACGCCTTGCGCGGCGAAGAGACCGCGCATGGCATCCAGGTCGTGAAGGTCCGCCTCGATGTCCGCCCGCTCGTCGGGCGTCAGCTCGATCGGCTCCTCCGCGTCGGGTGTCGGCTCTTCCATCACGCTTCTTCGTCGTCGTCAACGAAACGGAATGCCTTGAATGCTTCGGCGAAGGGATATCCCGCCTGCTCACCCATCTGCTGCGCTCGTTCGCGCACCCACGGTTCCGCGTCGCCGGTGCCCTGGGAGACGTGGTGCGCCAGCGCCGCGAGCTTCAGATCGATCGTCTCCGTGATATCCACGAACGTGTCGGGCTCGTTCGAGCCGAGCCACAGGTTCGGCACTTCGAACGGCTCGATCCCCTCGTCGAGGAACTCGGGGAACATCAGGCGTGTCGGCGCGTCCGGCATGACGGCCGAGAGCGCCAGCATCCCGGCGGCCTTGTGATCCGAGTGGTTGATGTAGCCGTTACCCGACCATAACCGGGCGGGGTCGGGAGCCAGGATGACATCGGGACGCAGCCGGCGCACCTCACGGGTGACCTTCCGGCGGGTATCGATCGTGACTTCGAGCATCCCGTCGATCTCGCCTAAGAACGTCACGCTCTTCACCCCGAGCGCCGCGGCGGCATCCCGCTGCTCGCGCTCCCGGATAGGCCGGAGCTCCTCGCGGGTGACCCCGGGTTCGTTCGAACCGGCGGATCCATCCGTGATGACCACGTAGTGGACCGCGCAGCCTTCTCGAGCCCACTTGGCGACCGTTCCGCCGCACATGAATTCGGCATCGTCGGGATGGGCGAACAGCACCAACGCGCTTGAGAATCCCATCTCACGAGCCTAGCGCGTGAACGCGCTTGCGGGCACCGTCGGGACTTCACCCTCCCCCGTGAAGCGTCGATACCTGCAAGGAATGCGCAAAGCCTTCGAGCGCTCGGCGCCTCACGCCCGGATCGTGGCCTGGTTCGCTCTGACGAGCCTGGTGGTCTTCGTCCTGATCGGTGTGGTCATCACCGGTCTTCGCGCGCGGGATGTTCGAGCCCGAGAGGAACGGGCAGCTGCGAGTCGGGCCGAGCTCGTCGCGAACGAGGCGATCGGGCCGGCGCTCACCACCTCTGACCTCTCCGGCCCGATCATCGGCACCCGCTACGACGCGATCGAGCAGCAGGTGCGAACGGTCCTTCTCGCCGACCCCGGGATCTTGCGGATCAAGATCTGGGGTACCGACGGATCCGTGCTGTTCTCCAACGATCGCGCCGAGGTCGGCATGCACCCCGCCCTCGAGGATGACCTCCGCAACGCCCTCTCCGGCGAGCTCGAGAGCGACGTCTCCGATCTGACGGCGCCCGAGAACGTCGGGGAGCGCAAGCTCGGAAGCCGCTTGTTCGAAACGTACGTCCCCTTCCGCTTCGGGATGGGCGGACCGGTGGTCGGAGTCGTCGAGGTCTACCAGGACTACTCGGTGATCCAGGCGGAGATCGATCGGCTCACGCGCACCCTCTCCATCTCGCTCGCGTTCGGGCTCCTCGCGTTGTATGCGGTCCTCTTGCCGTTGATGGTGGGCGTCACTCGAACCTTGCGGCGCCAGAACCAGCAACTCTCGGAGCAGGCCGATCAGTTGTCAGAACTCCTGGAGCACGAGCAGTCGACGGTTGCGGAGCTGCGTGAGCTCGATCGGCTGAAGAGCGACTTCGTCGCGGCGACCTCCCACGAGCTCCGGACCCCGCTGACGAGCATCCGAGGATACGTCCACATCCTCCGCAATTCCGATCTGGCTTCAGACCCGGTCGTCACGGAGGCGCTCGCGGCCATCGAGCGGCAGTCGGGTCGGTTGTTCCGACTGATCGCGAACGTGCTCAGGGAGTCGAACCTGGAGCACGGCGAGACCGCGAACGAGGTGTTCCGGTTCGGGTTCGGCGATCTGGTTCGCGAAGTCATCGCCGACTTCCATGACGCCAGCGGGCGCATCGTGGATGCAACCCCAGACGACCTTCCTCCGGTCGCAGGCGATCGCCGGCGTATCCAGGATGTCCTGGTGAACCTCATCGACAACGCCGTGAAGTACTCGAGCGCCCCCAAGCCGGTCGTGATCGGCGCCAGCGTGGACGACACGAGGTTGATCTTCTGGGTCCACGACGAAGGGATCGGCATCGCCGCGGAGGAGCTCCCCCGCATCTTCGAACGCTTCTATCAGGTCGATCAGTCGGCGACGCGCTCCTACGGGGGCGTCGGGCTGGGACTCCACATCGTGGGCGGACTGTTGGAGGCGGTGGGCGGATCGGTCGAGATCGACACGCAGCCGGACGTCGGCAGCACCTTCACCGTGTCGATCCCGCTCGCGGTTTTCCAGGAGGAACCAACACCGAAGGCGCTCGACGGCGTGGGCGCTTAGCTCCTCCTCTCGATCGCCCGCATCCGCATGCCGTCTCGGGGACGGAGCGTGACGACCGGCCGCAGGGCCACCATCTGCGTCGGATCCAGCTCGAAGCGCCAACGCCGCGCGAGCGTTGCGATCAACAGCTCCGCCTCCATCCGCGCGAACCCCTCGCCGATGCACATGCGCGGACCGCCACCGAACGGGAGGAACGAATGCCGCGGACGTGCCTCGACCGCCTCATCGGTCCACCGGTCCAGCCGGAAGGTTCGAGCCTGCGGCCACCACCGCTCATCGTGGTGCAGGAGCCACGGCGAGACCACGATCACCGACCCCTTCGCCAGGAGATAGCCATCAACGGGATGATCGCGGAGCGCTCGGCGTCCGATCGCCCATGCGGGCGGATACAGGCGCATCGACTCCGACAGGATCGCTCCCGTTACCTCCAGCCGCGGAACGTCGGCCACGGTCGGCGCGCGACCGCCGAGCACGTCGTCGACCTCCGCGTGGAGCGCGGCTTCCGCGTCCGGGTGCTGGGAGAGCAGGTACCACGTCCACGTGAGCGCGTTCGAGGTGGTCTCATGGCCCGCGAGGAATAGCGTGATGGCCTCATCCCGCACCTGCAGATCCGTCATGCTGGCGTCGTCGTCGTCCGCCCGCAAGAGATGCGACAGCAGGTCGGCCCCATCCGCACCGACGGCCCGTCGTCTTTCGATCATCGAGTAGATCGTTCGGTCGAACACCTGGCGCGCCTCCGCGAACCGCCGCGTGCTGGGCAGGGGAAGCCGCTGGGTGATCGGCAGGAACGGCGAGAACGCACGATTGAACTGGGCGAGCACCTCGGCGAGAGCCTTGCCGACTTCTTGCGCCTCCCCCGCCTCGATGTCGGCGTCGAAGAGCGTCTGACCGACGATGGCGAGGGTGAGGCGGGCCATCTCTTGGTGAACATCGATCGTCTGGCCGGATATCCACCGACCCATCGCGCGCTCGCCCAGCCCGACCATCTGTGCGGCGTAGCCGGCGATCCGCTCGTGGTGGAAGATCGGTTGGATCAGGTGGCGCTGCCGTTTGTGGACCTCGCCTTCGCTGGTCAGGAGGTTCTCCCCGATGAGGCGCTTCGCGACCTGCATCGTGGGGCCTTTCATGAAGTCGTGGTTCCCGGTCGCGAGGACGTCCCAGACGAGGTCTGGGCGATTCACGACGAACGTAGAGAAACGCGGCGTCGGGACCGAGACCACGTCGCCGGCGGCCGCAGCACGCTCGAGAAGCGCGATGGGATCCTTGCGCCGCAGATCCAATGTGGCCAGGCGAGACAGACCGATCGAGGGCGACGCGACCATGCCTGCAGCGTACGGCCGTGCGTGACGGCTAGGTGGGCACGCGCGCCGAGAGAACAGCCGACACGGCATCTGCCTGCCGACTCACGCTCTCCGGCGACGGGCCCCCTGGGATCGTCCGCGCTCTCACCGACGCGTCGGGATCGAGCAGCGACGCGCCCTCGGGCACGCCGAACGATGTCCATTCCTCGGCCTTGAGGTCGAGCATCGAACGCCGCTCCTCGTCGAGGTGCTTCAACAGCTCGCCCGTTCGCCGATGGGCTTCCCGGAACGGAACGCCCCCGCGCACGAGCGCTTCGGCGACGTCGGTCGCGTAGAGCCCCTCGTCGCCGGCGGCCCGCCGCATCGCGTCAGGATCGAACCGGACCGCGTCGACGGCGCCGACCATCGCGGACAACATCAGCTCGAGCGTGTCGGCGGCGTCGAACGCCGGCTCCTTGTCCTCCTGGAGATCGCGGTGGTACCCGAGCGGCAACCCCCCGAGGACGGAGGTCAGGGTGAGGAACCCTGCGGCGATCCGCGCGACCTTCGCCCGCACGAGCTCGGCCGTGTCGGGGTTCCGCTTCTGCGGCATCATGCTCGACCCGGTCGTGTAGGCCTCATCGAGCTGGGCCCAACCGAGCGCCGGATCCGTCCACCGCGCGAGATCTGCCGCCAGACGGGACAGATGCGTCGCCGAGATCGCGGCGACGGCGAGGAACTCCTGCACGAAGTCGCGATCCGACACCGCGTCGATCGAGTTCTGGAACGCACGCTGGAACCCCATCCGCGTGGCGGCCGCGTCGGGATCGAGCCCGAGCGTCGACGTGGCGATCGCGCCGGCCCCCAGCGCGGACGTCGACGTGCGATCCGCCCATCCGTCGAGGCGTTCGAGGTCACGCAGGAACGCCCACGCGTGCCCGAGCAGATGATGTCCCAACGTGACGGGCTGCGCCGGACGGCCGTGGGTGGTGCCGGGCATGACCGTTCCCGCATGCTCGCGCGCCTGGGCAACGAGCGTGCGGACGAGCATCGTGACGAGCCCGTCGATCCGCCGTCCGGCGGTGAGCAGCCAGAGGCGCAGGTCGGTGACGACCAGGTCGTTGCGGCTTCGGCCGGCGTGCAACCGCGCGCCCAGATCGCCGAGGCGGTCGGTGACACCGCGCTCGACCGCCGAGTGCACGTCCTCGTCGGCCGGATCGAACGAGAACGCGCCTTCGGCGATCAGATGTCCGACGGCGACGAGCGCTTCCACGAGCGCGGCCGCGTCGTCCTCACGCAGCAGGCCCGCGTCCCGCAAACCCTGAACATGGGCGACCGACGCGTCCACGTCCTGCGGCGCCAAGCGAACGTCGAACGACAGGCTCCGGCCGAGCGCCAGCGCCTCGGACGCTGGCGCGGACGTGAACCGCGCCGCCCACAGCGGGGCGCCTCCGCCGTGCGAACGTTCGGTCATGCGCCGCCCTGCGTGGCCGACCACACCTTGAGCGGAAGCCCGTAGAGACGGACGTAGCCCTCGGCGTCCGACTGGTCGAAGGCGTCGCCACTGCCGTAGGTCGCGAGGGACAGGTCGTAGAGCGAATGCTCCGACCGGCGTCCGACCACCGTGCAGGCCCCGGGTTCGAAGCGCAGACGCACGTCGCCGGTGACGTGCGTCTGGGTCGCGTCGACATAGGCGTCCAGCGCGGCCCGCAGCGGCGAGAACCACTGCCCGTCGTAGACGAGATCGGTCCAACGCTGCTCCACGAGCGGCTTGTGGTGCGCGACCTCGCGTTCGAGGGTGAGGTCTTCGAGCGCGCGGTGCGCCAGGATGATCGCCAGCGCGCCGGGCACCTCGTAGAGCTCGCGTGACTTGATGCCGACGCGGCGGTTCTCGATCATGTCCACCCGACCGAAGCCGTATGTGCCGCCAAGCAGGTCGAGCTCTCGGATCACGGACGGCAGTTCTCCGGCACCACCTTCGAGCGCCACGGGCAGCCCGTGCTCGAAGGCGATGACGATCTCCGCGGGTTCGGATGGACGAGCCTCCGGGGGCGCGGTCCTCGCGAACGCGTCCTCGGGCGGCGCCACCCACGGATCCTCGAGCGGTCCGCACTCAGCCGTTCGACCCCAGAGGTTCTCATCCACCGAGTAGGAGCTCACGACGGAGGCGAGCGGGATGCCCCACTCCGAGGCGAGCACCAATGCCTTCTCACGCGGGATGTTGGCGTCGCGGATCGGCGCGAGCACGTGCAGGTCCGGCGCCAACACGCCGAACGACACCTCGAAGCGGACCTGGTCGTTCCCCTTGCCGGTGCAGCCGTGCGCGACGACGTCGGCCCCGATCTCGCGCGCGACCTTCACGACTTCTTGGACGATCGCCGGGCGAGCCAGACCGGACACCATCGGGTACTTCCCTTCATAGAGACCGTTGGCCTTGATCGCATGCGTCAGGTATTCCTGCGCGAACCGTTCGACGGCGTCCACGACGCGAACGTCGGTCGCCCCTGCGAGGCGGCCCCGCTCCACGACACCTTCGAAGTCCTCTTGTTGACCGACGTCGACGGCCACGGCGTGGACCTCGTACCCCTGCTCGACCAGCCAGCGGATCGTGACCGACGTGTCCAAGCCGCCGCTGTACGCAAGCACCGCGCGCTTCATGTTTCCGCCTCCATGATGTGCGTGAAGGACCGTTCGAGCGCCGACGTGGCGACGCCCTCCCGGCCGAGGATAAGGATCGTGTTGTCCCCGGCGATCGTGCCGGCGACGTCGGACATCCCGACGCGGTCGATGCCTTCGGCGAGCGCCGCGGCCGCACCCGGTGGGGTTCGGATCACGAGGCCGCTGTCGCTCCGGGTGAACGACAGCGCGAACTCATCGAGCAGGTGTTGAAGGAGTCTAAGCGGTACGGGCGGGGAGCCCTGCCCGGGCACGACGTAGCGAACGCCGTCGTGATCGTGCACGCGTGCGAGCCCGAGCTCCTCGACATCGCGCGAGATCGTCGACTGGGTCGCATCCAATCCGAGACCGGCCAGGCGCGCGCGGATCTCTTCCTGCGAGGCCAGGCGCTCGCGACCCACGAGCGACAGGATCGTCTGCTGCCGCTTCGTCTTCGGGGCACCGTTCCCGCGGCTCACTCGGAGGATCCCCCGGCATCTGGTGTGATCATGGTTCCGACGCCCTCGGGCGTGAACAGCTCCAGCACCAACGCATGCTCGACGCGACCGTCGACCAGGTGCACACGACCGATGCCGGCCTTGATGGCATCGACCGCGCTCTCGAGCTTCGGGATCATGCCTCCCTCGACCACGCCGGTTTGCCCCAACAGGTCGAGGCACTGCTCGGCGGAGAGCTCGGAGAGCAGGTCGCCCGTCGGGCCGATCAGCCCCGGCACGTCGTTCAGGAAGACGAGCTTCTCGGCACCGAGCGCGATCGCCAGCTCCGCCGCCACGACATCGGCGTTCACGTTGTACGCCTGGCCGAACTCGTCGACCGCGATCGATGCGACGACCGGAACGAACCGCTCGGCCATCAGCGTTCGAACGACGTCGGGGTTCACGTGCACCACCTCGCCGACGAACCCGAGATCGGGTGCCGCCTGCCTGCGCGCAAGCAGGAGTCCACCGTCCACGCCCGAGAGCCCGACCGCCGGCACCCCGCGCGTGACGAGCGATGCGACGACCTCGGTGTTCAACTTGCCCGCGAGCACCATGGTCGCGACGTCGAGTGTCTCGGCGTCGGTCACGCGCACCCCATCGACGAACGTGGTCTCGATACCCAGCTGCGCGGAGACCTTCGTGACCTGCGGTCCCCCGCCGTGGACGATGACCGGCAGGATGCCCGCGCTCTGGAGCAGTGCGATGTCCAGCGCGAACGACGCGACCAGCGGAGCGCGCTCCATGGCTGCGCCGCCGTACTTCACGACGATGACCTTCCCGTGATGCTCCTGCATGAACGGCAGCGCCTCGAGCAGAACATGCGCTTTCGCGACGGTGCGTTGGCGGATCTGTGGCGGCAGAGCAGCGTCGCTCATGTCGTGTACTCCCCGTTGATGCGCACGTATTCGTAGGACAGGTCGCAGCCG
>JBOGVK010000164.1:0-5200 GCA_050692375.1 Actinomycetota bacterium | reverse complement strand
AAGCACGTCTGCTACGTCTGGTTCGACGCACTCACGAACTACCTCACGGCAGCGGACTACGCCGATGACCCCGAGCGGTTCGCGCGCGTCTGGCCGGCGAACATCCACTCGATCGGCAAAGACATCCTTCGGTTCCACGCGATCTATTGGCCCGCGATGCTGATGGCCGGAGATGTCGAGCTGCCCACCCAGGTATGGGCGCACGGCTACCTCACCGTCAGCGGCAAGAAGATGTCCAAGACGAACGCGACCGGCATCCATCCGTTCGAGCTGCTCGATCGGTTCGGCGTGGACTCCTACCGGTACTACTTCATGCGCGAGATCCAGTTCGGTCAGGACGGCAGCTTCAGCTGGGAATCGATGATGGAGCGGCACAACGCCGATCTCGCGAACGGGTTGGGAAACCTGGCGAGCCGGGTGCTGGCGATGCTCGCCACCAACTACGGCGGCGTCGTTCCCGCGCCAGCCTTCCCAGGGGCCGAGTCGGATCTGCCCACCGTCACCGCCGCAGCGGCTGAGCGGTTCGAGTCGCATCTGCTGAGTATCGAGCTGTCCCCGGCCGTCGCGGCGATCTGGGAGATCGTGTCGAGGGCCAACCACTACCTGGTCGAGAAGGAGCCGTGGAAGCTCGCGAAGGACGAAGCGAACGGCGGCGAGCTCGCGAGCGTTCTCTACGCATCCGCGGAGACGCTGCGGATCCTCGCGATCTTGATCTCGCCGATCATGCCGGGGGCTGCAGCGGAGCTCTGGTCGCAGCTGGGTCTCGGGGACCTGGACGCTCAACGCCTTCCGGAAGCCGCCGCCTGGGGTGGCTTGGCCGCCGGAACCACGACCAAGAAAGGCCCGTCGTTGTTCCCCCGGCTCGACGCCGTCTAGGTCCACGCCTCCACTCGCACCTGAGTCTTCCCGGATCGGTGTTTCACGTGAAGCTCCCCGGATTGACCGCAGCGTGAGACTCGGTATCGTGGCCGCTCGATGAGCGACCAGAACCCTGAAGTGGTGGGTCAGCCGGGGGCGGTGGACACCCACTGCCACCTCTTCCTCCTGGACCGCGAACCTTCAGGTGTGGTCGAGGCCGCGAGGGCCGCCGGCGTCGACCGGCTGATCTGCGTCGGCGTTGACCCCGAAACGAGCCGCAAGTCGCTCGAGCTGGCCGAGTCCATCGAGGGTGTGTTCGCCACAGCGGGCATGCATCCTCACGACGCAAGCGCTTTCGACAAGGAGGCTGGCGCTCGGATCGAGGAGCTCCTTCACGATCCCCGCGTACTCGCCGTGGGGGAGTGCGGCCTCGATTTCTTCCGGATGCATTCGCCGAAGGAGGATCAGGAGCGCGTCTTCAAGGTGCACATCGCGCTCTCGAACGACACGAGCAAGCCGCTCGTCGTCCACGTCCGGGAGGCATGGCCCGACGTCCTTCGAGTATTGGATGAGGGATCGGCGGAACGCGTCGTGATC
Source organism: Actinomycetota bacterium (assembly GCA_050692375.1). Lineage (GTDB taxonomy): Bacteria > Actinomycetota > UBA4738 > UBA4738 > HRBIN12 > JBBQVZ01. The sequence continues at coordinate 3,745 of JBOGVK010000164.1, read as the reverse complement.
CACTGCTTCAGCGGTGACGCCGAGATCGCGCGCGAGTGTGCGGCCCGCGGCTACTGGGTGAGCTTCGCGGGCAACCTCACCTATCCGAAGAACGAGGGCTTCCGCCAGGCGGCGAAGGCGCTCGGCATCGATCGGATCCTGGTCGAGACCGACAGTCCGTTCCTCGCGCCGCAGAAACTTCGCGGCCAAGACAACGAACCGGCGAATGTGATGGCGACGATCGCCGAGATCGCACGGGTGCGCGGCGACGATGTCGCCGATGTGATCAACGCGACGGCGAAGAACGCGCGCGCCGCATTCACCGGATTGCTGTAGAGAACGAACGGAACCGGTCGCGAGCGCCAAGAAAGTGGACAAGCGCGGCCCGGTTATCCACCGAACGTGCGTTCGGTCTCAAGATTGCAGTGAGGGTTGAGGGTTTGCTAGGGTCACGGCCCGTGCACGTGATGGCTTCGGTCCGGCCACGCCGCTTCCCCCTGAAGCCTTCCTCGAACGAGTGGAGGAAGGTTGGCCGTTCGACCCACTCGGGTCCGCAGGCTGCGGATCCGCAGAGCGATCCGGGCGACGACGGTCGCCGCGGGTCTCGCGCTCGGCGGCGGCGTGTTGTATGTCGCGGCGCAGACGCAGGTCACGTTGATCGTCGGGCATCACGCCGAATCGATCAGCACGAACTCGCAGAACGTCCGGGAGCTCCTGCAGGGCGAGGGCATCACGCTCGCTCGGAGCGACCGGGTGGTACCGCCGTTGGCGACGATCCTCGCCGACGGCATGACCGTGGTGGTGAGTCCGGTGCCCGTTGCGCCGAACCTCCTCCCGAGCCGGGGGTCGACGTTCGACCTTGGGTTCGCCGCGGCGAACCAGGTACCCACAGATGTGGGGGTCTGGGTGATGGAAGGTGCGAGCAGCGGACCCGCCGCGAGGATCGCGGCGGAGCTCGCCGAGGCTTCGGCCTCCGTGGACAACATCGGAACATCTCCGGTGGTGAGCGTCAGAGTCGTCGTGGCTGGGAAGGTCCACGACGTCCTCACAGACGCACGCACCACCGGGGAGCTCCTCTCGGCCATGGGGATCACTCCCGATGCACATGACCGCGTCCAACCATCACCCAGTACCCCCCTTCACGTCGGCGCGCGCGTCGTCTTCGATCGCGTCAGGATCCTGACGCGCGAACTCCGTCGCTCAATCCCGTTCGCGACGAGAACCACGTGGACGACGGCGCTCGCGCCGGGACAGATCCGCGTCGTCTCACCGGGCATGGCCGGTCTCGCGTTCGTCACGGAGCGAGTGGTCGTCGTGGATGGCCACGTTGAACGGACCGAGATGCTCGCGGAGCGTGTCTTGCGGCCGCCGGTCGACGCCGTGCTTCTGTCGGGCCCGGCCAGCCCGACGATCCTGCAAGGCCCCGCGGGCGGCCACGAAGCGAGCGGTCACGCGACCTGGTACGACCCACCGTGGTCGGGACTGACGGCGGCGAGCCCGTGGATCCCGTTCGGGACGCACGTGACGGTCACCGACCTCGCGACCGGACGGACGGTTATCGTCGTCATCGATGACCGTGGACCGTTCGCGCCCGGACGCATCATCGACCTCTCGCCCGAGGCGTTCTCGATCCTCGCCCCGCTCGGACGAGGCGTCCTCGACGTCCGCATCACCTGGTAGCGATCGCGCTCCTGGGGCCCTCGGCGCTTCGGCGATCCGAGAGCTGGCGGCACGCCACGACATCCATCCCTCGAAGGCCCTCGGACAGCACTTCCTGATCGATCCGAACCTCGCCCGTGCGATCGCGGCGGACGCCGGCATCGCGCCCGAGGACCGCGTCCTGGAAGTGGGGGCTGGCCTCGGATCGCTCACGCTGGCGCTCGCGGCGGCCGGCGCGCATGTGCGGGCGATCGAGTTCGACCGGGCACTGTTGCCGGCACTGCGAGAAGTGACGTCCGATGACGATCGGATCACGATCGTCGCCGCCGACGCGACGCGCATCGACTGGGCGACCGAGCTCGACGACGGCCCGTGGACCCTGTGCGCGAACCTCCCGTACAACGTCGCCGTCCCCGTCGTGATGCGGATCCTCGATGACGCACCGACGGTGAGGCGCCTCGTCATCCTGGTGCAGCGCGAGATCGGCGAACGGTTCCTTGCCGGGCCGGGCGACGAGCACTACGGACCGGTCAGCCTTCGCGTCGCGTATCGGGCGACCGGCGATTTGGTGCGCGGCGTCGCGCCGTCCGTGTTCTGGCCCCGGCCCAAGGTTGCGTCTGTCGTCGTGCGGTTGGAACGTCTTGTGCGCCCACCGATCGACGTCGATCCCGAGACGCTTTGGCGCGTCGTGGACGCCGGGTTTGCCGAACGACGGAAGACCATGCGGAGCGCGGTGATCCGGCTGGGTGTAGATCCCGGGCGCGCGGACGACCTCCTCGGTGCCTGCGCCATCGACCCGCGCGCCCGCGCCGAGCGCCTCTCGCTTCAGGACTTCGCGCGGATCGCCGAGGCGTTGGTGTGACGACGTCCGGCCCTGGACGCTCGGTGACCCGCCTCGCCCCCGCGAAGCTGAACGTCTACCTCCGCGTCCTGGGCGCGCGCGACGACGGCTATCACGAGCTGGAGAGCTTGGTGCTCCCGCTGTCGCTCGCCGACGAGGTGACGGTGACCGAGGCCGCGAGGCTCGACGTCGTCGTGGACGCCCAGGTCGATCTGTCCGAAGGACTCGACGCCGGCGGCATGAACCTCTCGCTCATGGCGGCGCTCGCGCTGGCCGAGGCGTGCGGTGGGCCGGCGCGCGGCGCGGAGATCCGGATCGTGAAACGGATCCCGGTTGCGGCCGGGCTCGGCGGCGGGAGCGCCGATGCGGCCGCCACGCTGCTCGCGTTGAACGAGCTCTGGGGGTGCGGACTCGACCGCGACGTGCTGACGGAGATCGGCGAGCGGATCGGCTCCGACGTCCCCGCCATGCTCGCCGGCGGACCGGTCGTCATGCGCGGTCGCGGCGAACGCCTGGCACCCGTTCACGTGTTGACGACCTGGTGGGTCGTCCGCCCGTTCGACTTCCCGACGCGATCGCCGGACGCCTACCGATGGTGGGACGAGGATGGCGGCGCGGTCGGGCCGGACGCGGGCGCGCTCGTCGCCGCGGCCGAGACCGGCAACGTCGAGCTACTCGGCCATGCGCTCTTCAACGACCTGGAGGAGCCCGTGGTGCGGCGGCATCCCGAGGTCGCCGGTGTGAAGCGGGCGTTCCTGGAAGCGGGTGCGCTCGGCGCGATCATGAGCGGGAGCGGCCCGACGGTGGTGGCGCTCGCGCGCCACCTCACGGAAGCCGACCGGCTCGCTCATTCGGTTCCCGGATCGTTCGTCGTGTCGGGGCCGCCCGCCGCGGGATAATCGCGGGGCAGTCCGGGGTGGTCTAACGGCAAGACGCGGGCCTTTGGAGCCCTAGATGGAGGTTCGACCCCTCCCCCCGGAACGGAAACGCGCAGGACAGGGTTTGCCACCCCCTCGCGCATCCGGGAGGATGGAGGTCCTCGCCCCTCGACCTCTGGACGCGCGGTTGGCCGAGAACACGAAGCAGTCCCGAACGCTCACGGCGGTCGTGCTCGCCGCGGGTGAGGGCAAGCGTCTGAAGTCGGCATCTCCCAAGGTCTTGCATCTCATCTGCGGCCGGCCCGCGCTCTGGCACGTCCTGCAGAACGTGTGTGCCACGGCCCCTAAGAAGATCGTCGTGGTCGTGGGTGGCGGCGCGGACTTCGTC
>JBOGVK010000163.1:0-11512 GCA_050692375.1 Actinomycetota bacterium | reverse complement strand
GCGAGCCGCACGACCTGCGCATCCGTGAGCGTTGGCCGCTCCTGCCGCGCCGGCTCGATCGTCTGTTCCTGCGTACCGCCACCCGGCAGGGCGTGGACGGCAAGCTGCTTGGCGGCGACCACCTTGGCGACGACCTCGCCGTCGTGCACCTTGTAGGCGTCCGCATTCACCAGGCCTGAGACCAGGGCCTCGCCGAGGCCGAAGCTCGCCTCCACGGAGACGACCTTCCGGTTCGACGTGAGGGGGTCGGCCGTGAAGAGGATGCCGGCAGCCTCCGGGAAGACCATCTGCTGCACGACAACGCCCATGTGGACCTTCCCGTGTTCGAAACCATTCCGCAGGCGGTACGTCACGGCGCGCTCGGTGAATAGCGAGGCCCAGCACCGGCTGATGTGCTGGAGGATCGCCGTCGGGCCTACGATGTTCAGATATGTGTCGTGCTGGCCTGCGAAGGAGGCCGTCGGCACGTCCTCTGCCGTCGCGCTCGATCGGACGGCGTAGCCGGCTTGCTCGCCGAGCCGGGCGAGCGCGCGGGTGATCGCCTCCGCCAGATCGTCCGGGATGGCGATCCCCTCGAGGGTACGGCGGATATCCTCGCTGAGCGTGCGGATCGCGTCCCGGTCGTACGGGTTCAGTCGCGACAGCCGATCGAGCCGTTCGTCGATCGACGGTGCTTCCGCCATCATCCGTCGGAAGGCGTCCGTCGTCAGGCAGAAGCCAGCCGGCACGCGGATGCCTTCGATCCGCGAAAGCTCCCCTAGGTGCGCGCCCTTGCCGCCAACGACCGCGACCTGCGTCTGGTCGATCTCCTGCAAACCCAGCACGTAGCTCCCCATCCGTCCACGTTCCCCTTCAGCCCCTCGGGCCTCTCTTGTTCCTACGGTCGGTCGGGCCTACCGCCTGTGGGCCGGCCGGTGGCGTCCAGTGTCAGCACACCATCTCACCCGGTCCCGGGCCTCCGCTGACCGCGACGCCTGCGCACGGCACGAGACCCGTACGTCCACCACGCACATCACGACGGCGCTGGACCGGCTGTCTCAAGATGCCTCGCAGGCGGCCGTATACTCGAAGAGACAATTACATATGGGGGTGTACTGGCTTCGACTTGGACGTTCATCGTCTGGGGGAAGCGGGCCGAGATCCCGGATGTCTCGCTAAACGCCGGATCAATACAAGCGCCGATAACTACGCGCTCGCTGCTTAATTAGTTAAGTAGCCGTCCCCTCCGGGTCGCCTGCGACCGGGGGATGGACGTCGTAAGCAGGCTCACGACAGCGGTTCCGCCTGGGGGCCGCCGCCGAACATCGAACCCGGGCTGGCCGCGAGGTCCTCTGCCGGTGGGAGCCTCGAGGTGAGATCTTCCACCTGGCTGCGCCCGGAGAAGTCCCAGTCGATCGTTCGAGGACAGGGGTTCGAATCCCCTCACCTCCACGATATCCCTTGCAGTGGAAACCGGATACGAGCGAGGTGCAACTCCCGGGGGTTGGGGAGTCGCACCTCGCTCTCTTCGCGTGTCCTACATGTTGGAACATTTGGCGTGGCCCGTCGTGCTCGTAGACGACGCCGTCGTCGACGCCGAGGACGACGCTTTCGCCGACGGGCTCGCACTGGCCGCGTGGGCCACCGCGGTGCCGCCTCCGACGAGCGCGCCGGTGACCATCAGGGCCATCGCTGCTCTCTTGATCTGGTGTCGCATGTCGTTCACCTCCCTCCCGCTTCGCGTGTCATCGCGTTCCAGTCAAACGGGCGTGGCTGTGGATCCTCCGAGGAACGACCGGGAGGGCTCTGGGAAGAGCCGGCTACGAACCGGCCCGGTACAACATCCGGACGGTGTCGATCGTGTCGGCTTCTTCGGCGGGCTTGTCCTGCCGGTAGCGCACGACCCTCGCGAACCGCAGGGCCATCCCGCCGGGATAGCGAGGGCTCGTCTGGATGCCGTCGAAGGCGATCTCCACGACGAGCTCCGGCCGCACATTGACCGTGTACCGGTCTCGGCTCGTCTCCAGTTCCAGGAGCCGTTCCGTCTGCCACGAGAGCAACTCGTCCGTCAGGCCCTTGAAGGTCTTGCCGAGCATCACGTGACCACCCTCGGGGTCCCTGGCGCCCAGATGCAGGTTCGACAACGTGCCGTGTCGGCGGCCGTGACCCCACTCGGCAGCCAGCACCACGAGGTCGAGCGTGTGGACGGGTTTGACCTTCAGCCAGCCCGCGCCTCGTCGCCCGGCCTCGTAGGGCGAGGCCAGCGACTTGACCACCACGCCCTCGTGCCCACGTGCGATCGCATCGCCGAACCACGACGTTGCCTGGTCGACATCGTCCGTGACGAGTCGCGGAACCCACGATGCCGGCGGAACGAGCGGCTCGATCGCTGCGTAGCGCTCGAACGACGGCAGGTCGATCATGTCGGCGCCGTCCAGGTGCAGCACGTCGAAGAAGAACGGCGTGAGCGGAACGTCGTTCCGCAGTTGCTCGACGCTGCCACGACGCGCGGCCCGGCTCGCCGTCTCCTGGAACGGTCGAGGCCGTCCGTCGGCGCGGAGCGCGATCGCTTCGCCGTCTAGGACGATCGATCGCACGGGGAGCGCGAGGACGGACTCGACGATCTCCGGCATCCGGTCGGTGATGGGGTCGAGCGAGCGCGTGAACACCGCGACGGCTTCGCCGTCGCGGTGGACCTGGATCCGCACGCCGTCGAGCTTCCACTCGATCGCTGCCGCACCCCGCATCTGCTCTAGCGCCCCGCCGACCGATGTCGCCGTCTTAGCGAGCATCGGTTGCACGGGCCGCCCCACCTGCAGCCCGAAGCCCTCCAGACCGGCGGCGCCCGAGCGCAATGCGGCATCCGCCACCGCCGACAGGTCGCCCGCGAGCATCGAGGCCCGGCGGACCGCCGCCACGTCCACCTGGCCCGCTCGAGAGACGGCGTCGGTCATGATCCCGGCAAGCGCGCCTTGGCGCAGCTCGCCGCCGACGAGCATCATGAGGAATCGCTGTTCCGGTTCGGCGGCTCGGCTGAACAGCCAGGAGAGCTCCTCCCGGCGTGTGGCAACGGATCCGGGGCCACGGGCCTCCGCCGCTCGCGCGAACGCTTCGTCGACCTCGTTGATCCGCAGGGTCGCGGCCTTCGCGGGGGAAGGGAGGTCCCGCAACGCCGCCCAGCCCACTCCCGTCCGCCGCTGGCGGAGATCGCCCGACAGGTAGCTCACGGCGACCGCGATCTCATCCGGCGCCGCTCTGCGCAGACACGTCGCGATCGCGTCGACCTTGGCCAGCCGCGACCGCGTTGAGCTGACCGCCAGGGAGGTCGAGACGAGGTCGGCCAAGAGCACCGTTGACCCCGATCTCCTACGGCACGCCGAGCGACGCGAACAGTGCTCGCGCCTCGGCGTTCGCCCGAGCGGCTTCCTCGTCACGACCGAGGGTCGAGAGACATCGTCCCGCTCCTGCGAGCGCGTGGGCTCGTTCGAACGGGCAACCGTAGGTTCCCCAGGCGGTCACCGCCTCTTGGAAGAGGGCGAGCGCCTCATCCGTGTCCCCGAGCGCCTCGGCGAGCAGTGATCGCCCGGCCAGCGCCGCGTTCTTCGCCCGAACGACGAACATGTCTCGGTCTCCGACGATCCTGCGGGCGAGCTCGATCTCGTGGTTCGCCAGACATAACCGGATGATTTCGGGCGACTGCAGTTCGCGGTACTCGGTGGGTCCGCCCTCCGTGGCCTCGTCGAACATCCGCGCGTGATCGAGAGCCGCTCCGCCGTTCCCGCGCGCCTGTTCGACGACGGCCGCGGCGACGTAGACCGGAGCCTGAACCTGGAGGTCACCGATCTGCCGGGCGATGGTGACGGCGCGTTCCATGGGACCGTCGTCATCCGCCTGCCCTCGGTGCGCGAGGACGCGTGCTCGGTAGCTCGCGCCGATCGATCCAACGATCGAGTCACCGTGCTCTTCTGCCCACGGGATCATCGTGTCGGTCCGCTCCAGGAGGTCATCCCATCGGCCGGCGTCGTACAGCAGCCACATCGATTCGGCGCGGGCCCACATCCCCTGACCCTGGATCCCGCGTCGATCGCAGATGTCGATCGCGAGGTCGTTCAGCTCCAGTCCTTCGCTCGATCCCTCGGTCACGCCCACCCATTCGCTGAGGTAGGAGTAGGACTGGGCGAGGTCGAGCGCCGTGCCGCCCGCTTCGGCTCGCCGGAGCGCCTCCCAGAGGTCGTCCAATCCGCCCAGGTCGCCGAGCTCGCAGCGGCCGTTGCCTCGGATATGGAGCGTCATGACCGCGATCGCGTCGGTGTGGGGGAGCTCGAGGGCGCGATCGGCCCAGCGAAGGGATTCCTCGGAGTGGCCCGAGAACATCTCGTCCTCGGCTCGGCACGCGTAGAGCTCGGCCAGCGCCTGTGTCGGCTCGCCCTCTTCGAGCAGCTGGATCCCCCGCTCGATGTTCGCGCGAGCTTCCTCTCCGTCCCCACGGAAGCCGAGCTGGAAGTAGAGGCGCCGCATCGCGAGCGCGGCCTCCTCGCGGTCCCCGGCTTCGAGCGCCAACTCGACCGCTTCTTCATAGGCGAGGACCGCCGCGTCCACGTCGAACTGACCCGATCGCCAACCGAGCTCCGCGCCCCTGCGCAGCATCCGAGGGCGCTCAGGTCGACCCACGGGTGTGAGCTCCAGCGCTCGACGGACATAGGTGGCCGCCTGGGCCACATCCAGCCACGCCTGACGCTCGGCGGCGAGCAAGAGGAAACGTCGGGCGTCGTCCTCGAGCGCCGGGATGTCCTCTGGCAATCCAGCCGCGAGGGTCAGCGAAAGGGCCTCGGTCGTGTGGTGCGCGAGCGGTTCCGCCCGATCGTCCAAGCGATCCCCGGCCGTCGCTTCCAGCCATCGCGCGATGGCCAGGTGCCTCCTTGCCCGCCCAGCCCGGGGGATCTGTCCGTACGCGACGTCACGGATCAACACATGGGTGAACGCGTACTCATCTTCTCCGGCGATGGTTGGCGAGGGAGTTGTGGTGATGAGCCCGCGGCGTTGCAGCTCGCGCAATGGTTCGGCGACGTCGGTGCCGCCCTCCTCGGACCCCATCGAGGAAAGCGCGCTCGACCAGAACGGATCTCCCACGACGGCCGCGTCCTGCAGGAGTGAGCGCTGCGCAGCGGTGAGCGCGTCCAGTCGCGCGGCGATCAGTGCGTGGATCGTCTCGGGCACGGCGATCGACGACGCGTCGGCCACGACGTCGCGATCGCCCAACATCCGCACGAACTCCAGCGCGTACAGCGGGTTGCCACCGGCGCTCTGCACGAGCGGCCCCTGGGTCTCGGCCGGGAGCACCGATCGCGCGAGCAACTCGGCCAGGAGCTGCTGCATGTCGGACTCGGCCAGCGGCGACAGCATCACCGTCGACGCGGAGGACCTGCCGGCCCCCCAACCGCGACGAGCGTCGAACAACTCCGGCCGGGTCGTACAGACGAGGAGCAACGGCGCGCTGCCCAGTCGTTCGTCGAGCTGATCGAGGAAGTCCAGCATCGCCGGGTCGGCCCAATGCAGGTCCTCGATCACGAGCACCATAGGTGCGCGCGACGCCTCAACGGCTAGGAAGCGGGTCCACGCGGCGAAGGACTCCTCGCGATCCGTGCCGATGCCGGCGTCCACTTCGACGAGGCCAAGCAGGGGAGCGAGCCGAGCGCTGAGCCATCTGGCCTCCTCTTCCTTGGGCGCGATGAGCAGGATGCGATCGGCGAGCTTGCGCGCCGCCTCCTCGCGGTCATCGGATCGTTTGACACCCGTCGCCTCGCGCACGACCTCTTCGAGGGGCGCGAACGCGACCGACTCACCGTAGGGCAGGCACCGACCCCTGTACCACCTCGCGGACGCGTCGTTGCCCACCACGTGTTCGTGCAGATCCGCGACCAGTCGCGTCTTGCCGATCCCCGCGTCTCCGACGATCGTCACCACCTGAAGGGAACGATCCGCCATCGCGCGGGCGAACAGCTCGCGCAAGACCTCGCGTTCGGGTTCGCGTCCGACGAATGGGGTCGCATCCTGGTCGGGGCGACCCGGACGCTCTTCGCGCATCGACTCCACCACCCAGACGCGCAACGGGTCCGCCTTCCCTTTGACCGTGACGGGCTCGAGCTCTCGGTAGTCGACCGCGCCGCGCGTCGCGCGGTACGTGACCTCGCCGACCGCCACGCCTCCGTGGGGGGCGATCGACTGCAACCGGGAGGCGGTGTTCACCACGTCGCCTGCGACGTTCTCACCGACCTGCGGCCCGGTGGCGAACGTCACGACCGCGTCGCCGGTGTTCACGGCCGCCCGGACCGGGACCTCCATCTCGGAGGCACGATCCTGGATGGCCAGCGCGGCGCGCACCGCGCGCTCGGGGTCGTCCTCGTGGGCGACCGGCGCGCCGAACACGCCCATCGCGGCGTCACCGACGAACTTGTCGAGCGTGCCGCCGAACCGCTCGATCTCGTCCTTCGCGATCGTGTGGAAGGGGATCAGGGTGCGGCGGACGTCCTCTGGGTCCGCGTGGTCCGAGCGCGTCGTGAACCCGGCCAGGTCGGCGAAGAGGATCGACACGACGCGACGCTCCTCGAGCGGGGCCGCGGCGGGCGTCTGCTCCGTGAGCGGCGTACCGCAGTTCGAACAGAAGCGCGCTTCGTCGACGTTCTCGTGCGCACATTTGGGGCAGACCGCCACTCGCCGAGTGTATCGACGGCCGAACCGGGCGGTGGATTTGACGCATCAAGGAAGGGGAGTAGGTTGATGACCTGCCCGAACGGGAAGGGAGAGGACGATGAACAAGGGAGAGATCGAACGGCTCGACGACCAGGGGATGGCGTCCTGGGATAGCCACGACCCGCAGGCGTTCGTCGATCAGTTCGCCGACGAGTTCGTGGTCAACGACGTTGCATCGCCGGAGCCCATCACGACGAAAGAAGGGGTCCGTGCGTACGCGCAGGCGTGGTTCACGGCGTTCCCCGATATGAGCATCAAGCAGATGAATCGAGTGGTGGGCGAAGACTCCGTGGCGGCAGAGGTCCAGTTCACGGGCACCAACACCGGCCCCATGATGATGGCCGGGAAGGAGATCCCGCCGACCGGCAAGAGCGTGGTCGGCAAGGGCACCTACTTCGCGCGGGCCAAGGACGGAAAGGTCACCGAGTTCAACTCGTACCCCGACATCGCGGGCATGATGATGCAGCTCGGCTTCATGCCGCCGATGTAGACATCGAACCTCGCGGTCGACCGATCACAGCTGGCCGATCCGTTCGATCGGGAACGGCGGCCGCGCGAGCGGGCGGACGGCCAACTGCAACAGGATGAGCGGGTTGTCGTCACCCGCACTCCGGTTCAGGTGGAGCTCGTCACAACCGCCACACCGATGGACGAGGATCCACTCTCCATCCCCGCGTACCGCGATGGCGATCGGTTCCATGAGGGAGCCGCACTCAGCGTCGCGATCGCCTGGACGGTCGTCGTCCAGGTGACGGCTCCACAAGCAGTTCGGGCAATGATTGCGGTGAGCGGTGCCGACGGCACGGGTCGAAACGTCCAGGCCACAATGGCCGCAACGGAACGACGGCCGCCGGTCTCCCCGCTCACCGCGGCGTTGATCGCGTGACATCGAAGACCTCCAGGAGGGCGCGGTTGAAGAAGCGTCGTGCCTGGGAGGGTCTACTCGATGTGGATCAGGAGGTGCGGAGCCGACCGGAACCGAGGCGCGTCGAGACGACCACCGTCTGAACAGTCATCGGTCCACCGCCTTCTCTCGATCGGGCCACTCGCTGTGGCGAGGCACCGACCATAGCATCGCGACCCGATCCCCGTCACTGTCGAGCGTGACACGGATCGCCGCTCAGGAAGGTTGCCTCAAGAAGGAGTAGAGGATCAGCCGCGAGAACAGGATGGGGAGGCCGACTCAGCATGGTGGGCACGTCAGCCTCCTTCTGGCCGATCGGAGAGCGCTGTCACGGATGCGCCGTCGGCGCTCGCGCGGATCTCGAGGACGGCGTTGGGTCTGAGCTCATCGTAGGACGGCTGGGCAAGAGCAACGATCGGCATCGAGAAGCCGTACAACTCGCGGGCGACGATCGAGCCGAGCGCGACGATGCCATCTGGTTCTCGAAGGACGATCGCAGCCGGTGCCGTGCCCGCCCTCATCGCCTCCGCCAGCACGTAAGAGCTTGAGCTGGATCCGCGGCCCGAGGTCATCACGAGGACCCGTCCGATGACGCTTTCTCCGAGCTGTGGGTGGTGGGTATCGATCAGGTGGCCGGTCGCCGTATCCAGGCCTCCCCAGAAGCTCAGCGGCTCGTCGAGGACGAGCGCGACCCCGGTCGCGTGGCCGGCGACGAGCGTCCGGGCCTCAGACATCGTCGCCCCACAGCGCTCGGTCTCGCCAGACGCGACCGAGCCCGGCCGATCGCACGCACTCCTCGAGCGAGCCGAACACCACGTCGAAGCCGAGATTCGCCGGCGCGTACCACGCCCACTTCGCCGAGTTCGTCATCACCGGGCCGTCGACGTCGTGGATGATCGGGGTGATGTAGGTGCACGTATCCGTGACGACCGTGACGCCCGCGCCCGCCAGCGTGTTCACCTCTGTCGAAGCTGCGACGTCACGTCCGGTGTTGGCATAGAACGGGACGATCGGGCGAGCCTCGGCGACGAGTGCCGTCAAGCGATGGAGCTCGCCGGCCGACAGGTGCGGTGTTCCGACGCTGACGGCGGCGATCGGCCCTGAGCCGACCGTCGTCAGCTCGTCGCGCGCGGCCCAAAGGTCCGCCGCGGAGATCGTGACCTCGCTATCTGGCCGTTCGCCACCGAGGGCCGCTTCGAGCGTTCCGGCCTCCGGCGTGATGCCGACGGCGTGGAACATAGCGACCGCGCCGGAAGACGCCGCCGCGGCGCCCAATGCCTTCAGCCGGTCCTCTCCGGTGTCCGGCGGAAGCCCGACGATCGCGGGGACGGCCGTGCCGGTCGCCTTGCCAACCAGGTGACCGACGCAGGTGGGCGTGACCTCGTCGCGGAGCAGCCGTTCGGGGATGCCTTCCAGACGGAAGACGGTCCGGGCGCGCCGGCGCTCGTCCAGATGCAGGCCGGCGAGCGGTGCCCTGCCGGTGATGGCCGCGCAGATATCGATGAAATCGCCGTATCGGTTGGTTCGGGCCCCCAGGACCGAGTTGGCGAAGACGATCGCGTTCGACTCAGCCCAGGCGACGTGCTCACCGAACGCCGGGCGGTCAGGAAGCTGGTACGGGGCACACGTCCAGGTTGGGCGGCAACCCATCGCGACGTACGCGTCCATCAAGCGGCGCGCGTGTGCAGCCGTCGCGGCGTCCAACCGAACCAGCTCCGGATGGAGCAGGTCGAGCGAAGAGACGTTCAACGAGGTCGCAACGGCAACGCGCGCGCCTCCACCCACGAGTCGCTCGGCGAAGTCCAGTCCGGCCCGGCCGTGATAGAGGCAGCTGTCGACATGCGCCGACGTGATGTCGATCAGACGCGCTGCCTCCCAGATCTCGGCCATCTCGACCAGGATCCGCATGGAAAGGGCCACGGCCTCCCCGCGCTCGCCGTCGAGCATCGCGCGGTCGTCGGGCGTGAGGTCTACGGTCATCGGGTCGGCATCATGACATGCGATAGGCTCGCCGCTTGACCTCGACGGCCGATCTCGTGGACGAGTATGGCGATCGAGCTGCCGTGTGCGAGATCGAGCTTCGATCGTTCGGCGCTGTGCGCGAGTTCCATGGCGAGATCACCACCGTTCGCTGCTTCGAGGACAACGTGCTCGAGAAAGAGCGGGTGGGCGAACCCGGGGATGGGCGTGTCCTGGTCATCGACGGCGGCGGATCGCTCCGCGTAGCCCTCCTGGGCGACGGTCTCGCCGGAGCCGCGCTTGCCAACGGCTGGACGGGGCTCGTGATCCACGGGTGCGTCCGCGATTCTGCAGCGCTCCGCGGCCTCGACATCGGGATCGCCGCGCTCGGCACGAATCCGCGCGCGAGCGCCAAACAGGGTGCCGGCGAGCTCGACGTTGCCGTGACGTTCGGAGGTGTCACGTTCCGTCCCGGCGCCGTTATCTCCGCCGACGACGACGGGATCGTGGTGTTGGACGGCTAGACGATCTCCGGGATCCCGTTCGGATCCCCGTCGGGGAACCCCGTGTCGCCGAGCGTGGAGAGGTCTGCTCCGCGGAGCGTCTCCAGGTAACTCGTCGCGAACACCGCCGCGAACTCCTTCTGGTTCAGCAGGTCCTGCTCGACCGCGTTCCGCGGGACGTACGGACCGATGTTCTGGCGGTAGCGGTAGTTCTGCAACGTCGCGGCCACGTCCTCGATCGACGCGGCGTTGTCCCACAAGACGTCGGTGTGCAGGTAGACCTCGGAGGGCACCACGTTCTGCACCACGTTGAACAACCCGCCTCCGAACTCGGACTCGATGTGATCGCCGAGCTGGATCGGGTCCAGGCGCACGCCCTGCACGTCATCGGGGAGCGGGCATTGCCCGTGGTCGGCCGTGACGATCAACGCGTACGCGCCGGGGAAGCGCTCCTCCAGGATCCGCCACACCCGTTGCAGCTCGGCGTCGACGGTTTCGAGCGCCAGTTGCTCCCAGAGCGATTTCATGTTGTAGACATGGCCGGTGTAGTCGGGAGCCTTGAAGTTGATGTACAGCAGGTCGGTCGAGCCGGTCTGCCCGATCGGCTCTGAGTCGAACGTCGACTCGATCAGATCGCCTTGGTACTGGATCACCGGTGGGCTGCAGCACACCTCCTTCTTGCCCTTCGGGTTGAACTGCGCGTCCCAGTCGGGCGCGGTGAAGTTCGACTGGCGCTGCGCCAAGACGTCGGGGCCGGGGAACGTGGCAGGCATGCGGAACAGCTCCTGGTTCTGCGCGCGCCAGTCGTGGAGCGCCGGGTCGACGTCGCCGTTCTCGTCCCAGAAGACCGCGACCGGACGCTGGTCGCCGGTGCGCGAGCGACCGCCACGGCCGAGCATCCCCAGGTGCCAGACCTGGTATCCGATCTCGCCGACCCAGGCGCGGTTGGAGGTCTCGTCGCTCCAGAGGTCGGCGAGGGTTGGGATCAAGATGTCGGCCGGGTTCGCGCTGCCGGGCTGGCCGTAGGCCTTGCGCACCTTCGAGCCGTCGCGGATGTTGTGCCCCGTGATGCCGTGCTGGTCCGGATACGCGCCGGTGCCGATCGTCGCGTGGGCACATGCGGTGACGGCCGGGAACGAGCCGGTGATCGCGTTGCGGTAGTTGGCGCTTCGGCCCATCAGGTTCTTGAGCGTGGGCCAGGCGTCGGGCCAGTGCTGCAACACGTTCCAGCCGCCGCCGTCGATCACGAACGTCACGATGACTTTGGGGAGCTTGGCGGGAGTCGCGATGCCGGGGAGCGGACGTCCCTCCCGCTCGGCCGGCCAGCCGCCGAAGCCCATGAGCTGCGCCGTGGTGGGCGCGACGTCGGCGAGCGTGACGCGGTCGGCGTTGTCGGACGCAGCGAGGAGTCCCGGGG
>JBOGVK010000162.1:0-2707 GCA_050692375.1 Actinomycetota bacterium | reverse complement strand
CTCCCCGGTCGCGACCGGCATCGGCCTGCTCTACCTGTTCCTTCCGATCACGATCCTCCCGATCTACGCGACGATCGAGCGCATCCCTGATTCGTACTTCGAGGCGGCTGCGAACCTAGGGGCCACGCCTGCGCGGGTCTTCCGCGAGGTCGTTCTGCCGCTCTCGCTCCCCGGGGTGCTGGTCGCCGCCGTCTTCACGTTCGTCTTCTCGATCGGTGAGTACATCGTCCCGAGTCTGCTCGGCGGCGGGAAGCAACTGCTGTTCTCCGAGACGATCGTGCTGCGCGTGAACTCGGATCTGGACTGGCCGGCCGGTGCAGCGATGTCGATCGTGCTCATCGCGATCACGCTGCTTCTGGTTGCAGGTGTTGGGCGCCGTGCCCGCAACGCCGGGTTCTTCTGATGGCGATCGCTGTCGGATCATCCGTGCGGGAAGCCACCGTGGCTCACCCTCGAGGGGGCCGCTGGGGCAACCTCGCCTTTCGTCTGTACGCCGTGCTGGTCTACAGCTTCCTCTACATGCCGATCCTGGTCATCGTGCTCTTTTCGTTCTCGTCGAACCGGATCCCCACATTGCCGGTCCAGTCGCTCACGCTCGACTGGTACCGCAAGGCGCTCGCGAACCCATTGATCTGGCAGAGCCTGCGGACCTCGCTCGTGGTGGCTACCGCGGTCGGCATCATCTCCTGCGTGGTGGGCCTGCTCGCCGCGAAGGAGCTCGCGTGGCGCGACTTCCGCGGCAAGGGCCTGGTGCTGCTGATCGTGCTCATCCCGATGATCGTGCCATTGCTGGTTTTCGGCCTCGCTTCCTATCTGCTATTCCGGGCGATCCACATCCCCGCGGGGACACTCGCAGTGATCATCGCCCACACCGTGTTCGGGATCTCCTTCGCGACCCTGATCCTGTACTCACGGTTGCTCGATTTCCGCAAGTCGCTGCTGGAGGCCGCGGCCAGCCTCGGCGCGTCGCCCACCCGCGTCTTCTTCGAGGTCCTGGTTCCCCTCGTGGCGCCCGGGTTACTGGCCGCGTTCCTCCTCGCGTTCCTCAGCTCATTCGACGAGTTCATCGTCGCGTTCTTCGTGATCGGGTTCGGACGCACGTTGCCCGTCACGATCTGGTCGGAGCTGCGCAACGGGATCAGCCCACAGATCAACGCCATCGCGACCTTGGTGCTGCTGCTCACGATCTCGCTCGCGTGCGTCGCCCAATGGTCGATCACTCGCGGCTCGAGGGCCCGATGACCGACTCGGGCATGGCGGGCCGCGCCGTGCAGCTCGTCGGAGTGACGAAGCGCTTCGGCGAAGCCGTCGCCGTGGATGACATCGACCTCTCGATCGAGCCTGGCGAGTTCGTGAGCCTGCTCGGGCCGAGCGGCTGCGGCAAGACGACGACGCTTCGGATGGTGGCGGGGTTCGAGCATCCCGATCTCGGCGACGTCCGCATCGACGATCGCTCCGTCGTGGGGGTGCCACCGCATCGGCGCGAGGTCACGATGGTCTTCCAGGATTACGCGCTGTTCCCGCACCGGACCGTGCAGCAGAACGTCGCGTTCGGCCTGCGGATGCGGAAGGTCGCGAAGGAAGAGATAAGCCGACGGGTCGACCAGATGCTCGAGCTCCTGCATCTCACCGAGCTCCGCGACCGCAAACCTGACCAACTGTCCGGCGGTCAGCGCCAACGCGTCGCTCTCGGGAGAGCGCTCGTGCCCGCGACCGGGGTGATCCTGCTGGACGAGCCGCTCGGTGCGCTCGATCTTAAGCTCCGCAAGCGCATGCAGCTCGAGCTCAAGCAGATCCACCGGGAGGTGGGTGGGACGTTCATCTACGTCACGCACGACCAAGAGGAGGCGATCACGATGTCCGATCGGATCGCGGTCATGGACCGGGGTCACGTGCTGCAGTTCGCCTCAGCCGTCGACGTCTATCGCCATCCAGCGACGCGCTTCGTCGCCGAGTTCATTGGCGAAGCGAACGTGCTGGAGGGCCGCGTCGAGGCTGAAGGGGTCAGGTGCGGCTCGATCATGGTGAAGACGGGGGCGACCGACCTCCCCGTCGGCGCGGATGCGATCGTGATCGTGCGGCCGGAGCGGGTCCGCGTAGGAACGGCTGCATCGAACGCCGGCACACGGTTCGAGCTCGACGTCCGTGACGTCGTCTTCACCGGACCGACGCTTCGGATCTTGGGATCGGTCGGAGGCATGGGGCTCCAGGTAGTGACGAGCCAGGAGGCATCCGTCACCGCGGCGGGCGGCACCCTCTCCGTCGGTTGGGATCGCGAAGACACGCTCGTACTGCGCCGATAACGGAGATCGATCGGATGAGGAGGCGAACGCCGTGAGCATGAACGAACACAGCAGGGTGCCGGCATTGGAAGGGGTGGATCCGGAGCGATTCATCCCGCTCGACGAGTTCCGCGACCGGCAGGATCGAGCGCGGGCCGCCGCGCAGGACCTCGGCCTGGATGGTCTCGTCGTCTGGTCCCGAGGCGGCGGGCCGATCGACGTATCCGCAGACCTCATGTACCTGGCCAACTACTACACGCAGCAGCCGTACATCGCCGACCACGTCGGCATCGGCAGCGGCCGATGTCATGGGGCCCTCATCCTGCCCGTGGAGGGTCCCTCGATCCTGGTCGTTGACATCCCCTGGTGGCGCAAGGACCTCGTCGTCGCCGACGACGTCCGCCCGGGGAACGACGTGGTTCCGC
>JBOGVK010000161.1:0-34666 GCA_050692375.1 Actinomycetota bacterium | reverse complement strand
GTCGCCGTGTGCCACGCGTTCGGCTTCACGTACAAGCGGCAGGTGTCGGACCTGCTGCCGTACGGCGTCTACACGATCCCGGAGGTGAGCTGCGTCGGCCTCGGCGAGGACGAGGCGGCGCGTCGTGGGCTCGACGTCGTCGCGGGACGAGCCTTCTTCCGCGACAACGTCCGCGGGCAGATCATGAGCGACCGCGACGGCATGGTGAAGCTCGTGTTCGACCAGAGCACGCGACGCCTGATCGGCTGTCATTGCATCGGCGAACGCGCGTCCGAGCTCGTCCACGTGGGGCAGGCGGTCATCGTCCTGAACGGCACGGTCGAGACGTTCATCGAGATGGTCTTCAACCACCCGACGCTCGGTGAGACGTTCAAGTACGCCGCGTACGACGCGCTCGCCCAGCTCGGCCCGGCTCCGTGAGCCGCGCGGGCGTGACCGGAGCGCCGGGTCCGGGCTACCCTCACGTGTCGAACCCTCGGAGACCAACGTGATCATGGACGACGACCGACCGCTGCCCTTCTCCCCGATGGCTCTCGACGTCCACCGGGCGACCGGCGACGTCGTCGGGCGGCCGGCGGAGCTCCAGGCGATCGCGCAGGAGCTGGCGACGGCCAGCACCGGTCGGCTCGTCGGCCTCACCGTCGAGGGCGAGCCGGGTATCGGCAAGACGAGGTTGCTCGTCGCGGCGTCGGAGCTCGCGACGACCGGCGGCTTCACCGCGATCGCCGTCACCGCCGACGAGGAGCTCCGGGGTCCGTTCCTGGTCGCCCGGTCCATCCTCGGCTCTCCCGATGCCGCTCGCGACGTCGGCCCGAAGACCGCCGAGGCGCTCACCCGGTGCCTGGATTCGATGTCTGGCCAGGACGACCCGGGACTCGCCACGCTCTCGCCCGACAGCCGGCTGCTCCGCACGTTCGACCTGGGAGCCGTCGCCTTCCGCGCCCTGGCCGCGGAACGGCCCCTCGCGATCCTGATCGACGACCTCCAATGGTCGGACGAGGACAGCCTCCGCCTGCTGCGCTACGTGATCCGCACCGACGGTGCGAGCCCGATCTTCCTGATGTTCGCGATCCGTCCCGAGGAGTTCGCGGTGGTCAACGAAGCCGTGAACCTGGTCGCCGACATGGGGCGCATGGGCGTCGTCCGCCGCCTGAAGGTCGACCGCTTCTCGCAGGTGGAGACGCGCGAGTTCCTAGCCCAGGTGCTCGGTGGTCCGGTCGACCCGTCGGGCGCCGCGGTGATGCACGCACAGGCCGAGGGCGTCCCCTTCATCGTGGAGGAGATGGCGTTCGCGTACCGCGAGGGCGGGATGGTCCAGGAGATCGACGGCGTCTGGAGCCTGGCCGGCAACGCAGAACGACTGGTGCCCTCGGCGGTGAAGACGCTGATCTCGCGGCGGGCGACGAAGCTGCCCGATCCGACCAAGGCGCTCCTGGCCGTCGCGGCGATCCTGGGACGGCGCTTCAGTCTGAAGGATCTTCAGGCGGTCCAGCTCGAAGTGGACGAGGCGTCGCCCGATCCCGAGGAGCTGGCCGAGACCCTTGCGCCTGCCGTCACCGCGGGCCTCCTCACCGAGCACGAGGAGGGCTCCGCCGCCGACTACAGCTTCCAGCACGAGCAGGTCCGCGAGTTCGCGGCCGCGACGCTGACGACGGCGGCGCGGCGGGCGATCCATGCGGCCATCGTCGGGCTGCTGATGGCGGGCGAGCCGTCAGCCGCGAGCCTGCCCCTGATCGCGCGACACGCGAAGGCCGCCGGCGACGGGGCGGTCTGCGTGCGGTTCTCGGTCGAGGCGAGCCGGAACGCGCTCGCCGCCAACGCGCCTGAGGAGGTTCTGCGCGTCGTCGAGCTGGCGCTGCCGTCCGCATCTACGCCGCAGCAGCGCGTGGGCCTGCTGGACGCGCGCGACCGGGCGCTCGACATGCTGCGGAGATCCGCGGACCGGATGCAGGGGCTCGCCGAGCTCGCCGCGCTGGCCGAGGCGCTCGGCGACGCGCGCCTGGGGATCGACGTTCGGCTGCGCCGGGCGGCGGCGATGCGGACCGCCGATGAACACGATCGCGCGGCGGAGCTCGCGCGCGAGGTGCGGGAGCTGGCCGTAGAGCAAGGGGACCGCGAAGGCGAGCTCGCCGCGTGTATCGAGCTCGGCCAGGACCTCCTGCGCGCCACGGCCGGCGAGTCTTTCACGCCGACGGCGAAGGAGGTCGACCTGGACGGCGCCGACGAGGCGTACCGTCGCGCGATGGAGCTGGCGACGGAGCTCGGCGACGTGGCGGCCGAGGCGGCCGCCTCCCGCGAGCTCGGCGTCGTGGGGTTCGGCCGGGTGCGCGCGTGGTTCATCGAGCAGGTCGAGATGGGCCAGCACATCCCGATCATGCAGCGCGTGGCGGCGGGCGAGGTCTTGGAGGACATCATGCCGGAGCTCCCGATCGCGCCGGTGTTCATGGAGACGTTCGGACTCCTGCACCGCGCGCTCGAGCTCTTCGAGCAGCTCGGGGACCGGCGGGGCGCGATGTCCACGATCATCGCGCTCGCGTACCTGAATTGGGCGGCCGACATCCATCTGGGGACGAGCTCGGCGCGGCACATCGAGGAGATCCGCCGGCTCACGTCGAGGATGAAGGCGTTCACGAACGAGAGCGAGCGCGCCCTGTTCGAGGCGCAGATGCTCTACGGCTCGCACGTGTTCGCGCGCGCGAAGGTGATCCCCGACCTCGCGATCACGAAGGGAAAGGAGGCCCACCGCTACGCGAAGGAGATCGGCGACCCGAACCTGGAGTTCCTGGCGGCCGGCGGGACCGCGATGGCCGTCCTCGATCTCGGCGACGTCGACGAGGCCAGAGCGTGGATCGACCGCGCCGCGGCGGTCGCCACCGAGCATCCGAGCCCGCTCCGCGCGCGGCGGCTCGAGACCTGGCGCGGGATCGCGGATGCGGCGGCCGGCGACGCCGCGGGTATGCGCGCACACCTCGAGCGCGCGGTGCAGCAGGCCGTCGACTCGGGCCATGCCGCCGCGCGGTGCGAGGCGCTCGCACGTCTGGCGGTCGAGTCCTCGCGCATCGGCGTGCGGCTGGGCGACGAGGAGCTGATGGCGCTCGCGGAGCGATCGGCGGCCGACGCGTCGGCGCTGTCCGCGACGCTCCCCGGTCACTCCCCGTGGGGCGCGCAGGCCGACGCAGCGCGCGCGAGCGTTTCGTTCGCGCGCGGGCGCCCCGAGGAGGCGGCGGCGTTCGCACGCGCCGCGGCGGACGCCTTGCAGGCCGCGAGGCACGAGGACCTGAACCTCGACGTCCTGCTGCCGGGCGCGCGGGTCCTGATGGAGACGGGCGCCCCCGAGTGGGAGGGCGGCGTGCGCGCGTTCGTTCAGCTCTCGCTCGCGATGGTCGCGCAGCGCACGATCGACGAAGACGTGCGGGTCCGCTGGCTGCGGGGTCCGCTCGGCCGGGAGATGGCCGCGCTCGCCGGACCGATCGACGTGGTCGCGGCGTCCGACGGCGAGGGCGACGCGCCCGCCGACGCCGACGCGCTGCTGCTGCAGAGCCTCATGCAGGGCAAGACGAACGCCGAGATCGCCGCCGAGCTCGGGATCGACGAGCCGGCCGTCGAGCGGAGGCTCGGCGAGCTCTTCGCGACGATCGGCGCGTCGTCGCGCGCGGACGCCACCGCGTTCGCGTTCCGGGAGCGCGTCCTGTGAACGCGCGGGAGGATCGATGACGCTTCGAGCCCGCGTGGACCGGCATCGCTGCGTCGGCGCCGGGACGTGCATCACGATCGCCCCCACGGCGTTCGATTGGTACAAGGGCGACTTCGCGAAGGCCGGCGTGGTGGACGCGGCGAGCGTGGAGGACGAACTGCTCCGGGAGGCCGCGCTCGCGTGCCCGACCGGTGCGATCACGATCGAGGAGGTCGAGGAGCTGCTGCCGTGGCAGCTCCGCGGCAAGGACGCGCCGCGGCGCGTCGAGAAGACGTTCATGTTCACCGACATCGAGAGCTCGACGAACCTGGTCGAGGCGCTCGGCGACGAGGTCTGGCAGGGAGTGCTGCGGTGGCACAACGAGACCCTGCGGTCGCTGTTCGCCGAGCACAAGGGCGAGGAGGTCGTGTCGACCGGCGACGGGTTCTTCGTGGGCTTCGACTCTCCCGACGAGGCGCTCGCCTGCGCGGTCGCCATCCAGCGCCGGTTGGCCGAACACCGGCGCTCCGCGGGCTTCGCGCCGAAGGTGCGGATCGGCCTGCACGCGTCCGGGGCTACCCAGGTCGGGAGGGACTTCTCCGGGAAGGGCGTGCACGAGGCGGCTCGGATCGCGGCGCTCGCGGACGGCGACCAGATCGTGGCGAGCCGCGCGACCGCGGCGGACGGACGCTATCCGATCTCGGAGCCGCGGACCGTGACCCTGCGCGGCACGTCCGAGCCGATCGACATCGTGACGGTCGACTGGAGCTAGGCCTCGGCCCAGATCTCCAGGTGCTCGCGGATGAAGCCGCCGAGCAGCTCGACGCAGGCGTGGGACCCGAGATCGACCACCCGGATGCCGGCTGCCCGGAGCCGAACCATGTCTCCGGAGAGCGTCTCGGATTCGCCGATCACCACCGAGCCGATGCCCGTCCGCAGGATCAAGTCGGTGCATGCCTCGCACGGAGCGAGCGTCGTCGCGAGGACCGTCTCGCGGTAGCTCGGTCGCCGCCCGGCGTCGCGGACCGCCTCCGTCTCGGCGTGGAGGGACGGATCGCCGTCCTGCACGAACCGATTGCGACCGCGCCCGAGCGGCCAGCCGTCCGATGCGAAGAGGACCGCGCCGATCGGGATCCCGCCCTCGCGCGCACCCTCACGGGCTTCGTGGAGCGCCACGTCGAGCATCGACGCGGGGTCCAGTGCGGTCATGTCGCTCCTCCCTGGACGTCTTGACGGGCATAACATCATAAAGTTATGGTCCGCGCCGATGGGCGCCAGAACCTCCCGTCGCGCGGGGGCAACACCGTCCTCTGTCGCGGTGATCAGCCGGGATTCGCCGGTCCCACTCCACACGCAGTTCCGAC
Source organism: Actinomycetota bacterium (assembly GCA_050692375.1). GTDB lineage: Bacteria > Actinomycetota > UBA4738 > UBA4738 > HRBIN12 > JBBQVZ01. The sequence continues at coordinate 29,629 of JBOGVK010000161.1, read as the reverse complement.
GGTACCTGCTCGACCTGGTCGAGCAAGGCGACCTGGAGCCCGGCGTGCAGGTCCCGCGCGAACGAGAGCTGGCCGAGCGATTCGGCGTGTCACTGGCGCCGGTGCGTCAGGCGATCCTCGATCTGGTGAAGGACGGGTACTTCTACCGCGTCCGCGGCAAGGGGACGTTCGTCCGTGAGGACAAGGTCGAGGAGAAGGTCGCGATCCTCGGCTCGTTCACCGAGAGCATGCGTGCGAAGGGGCTCGACGCGAGCGTGCACGTCATCCGGCGCGAGACGTCGTCCCCCACGCCGGCGATCGCGCGGCAGCTGCGCTCGCGCGGCAAGGTCGTGCGGATCGTGCGCCGCGCGGTGCTCGACGGACAGCCGGTGGCGCTGCTCGAGGCGTTCCTCCCGGTCAAGCGGTTCCCCGAGCTCGAGTCCGCGGAGCTCGAGGGCCGCTCGCTCTACGCCCACCTCGCCGATCGCTACGGCGTCGTCGTGTCCCGGGCGGAGAACGTGATCGAGGTCGCGCGTTGCGACCCGGAGACGGCCGGGTTGCTCGGGGTACCACCGGGATCGCCCGAGCTGTTGGTGGACGGCGTCACGTTCGACGATCGCGACGAGCCCGTCGAGTACTCGCGTGTGCACTACCGGGCCGACCGATTCCGGTTCCGGCTGGACAGCTTCCGACGAAGCGAGGACATCTTCCATCTGATCAAGGGTGGTCGCGTCGGGAACACGAAGGAGGGGGGGAACGATGGCAGAGACTGATCCGGGAAGCGTCGAGAAGATGGGAGGGGGTGTCTTCCTCCGGAAAGCGACCGGCCTCGTACGCGAGGTGGGGCTGGCCGACGCGTTCATCATGAACACGATCGGGATGAACGTCGCGATCGGCGCCGTCTTCCTGTTCCTCCAGGCTCCCGCGAACTTCCCGCACGGCAGCATGCTGCTGTCGGTCGTGATCGGCACCGTGCTGATGGCGTTCACGCTGCTCTGGGTGTACTCGGAGTTCGCGGCCGCGATGCCGAGGTCGGGTGGCGACTACGTCTACACGAGCCGCGCGCTCCACCCGTTCCTGGGGTGGCTGCTCTCGTGGAGCCAGGGCGCGTGGCTGATCTTCTTCTGGGTCGGCTTCAACGCGTGGTTCGCGCTGGTGTTCGCGGTGCCGGTGGCGCTCACGACGATCGCCGGCGTGACGGGTCACGCCGTGTGGTCGAACATGTCCACGGACCTGCTGAAGCAGTACTCGTTCCTGGGGCTGCACACGCAGTGGCTGGTGATCGGCGTCGGCACGCTGATCAACGTCGGCTTCGGGGCGCTCCTGATCTTCGGCGGCCAGGGGTACTGGCGCTGGCAGAAGTTCGCGTTCTTCTTCGCGGGCGGCTCGATCCTGTTGGGGATCGTCTTCCTGCTCTTCAAGGGAGGGGATCTCTCGGCGAACTGGGACTCGTTCGTGAAGGCGAGCGGCGGGCTGCGCTTCGACCAGATCATCCCGACCGCCAGATCCGCGGGCTTCTCGGGCACCGCCGGGTTCAGCCTCAAGGAGACGATCCTGATGCTGCCCTGGGTGTTCTTCGTGGTGGGCTATGCGCAGGGTTCCGCGCAGATCGGCGGCGAGGTCAAGCGCGCCGCGCGGAACCAGTACATCGCCATGGTCGGCGGCGTGCTGGTGAACGGTGCGGTGCTCGCCCTGCTCGTGGTGCTGTTCCAGAAGGCGGTCGGGACGAACTGGATCGCGAGCCTCGGCTACCTGTCGAACACGGCGCCCGACAAGCTCGGGCTGTCCGGAGGGATCCTGCCGGGATTCAACTTCATCATCAGCCTCTTCTCGCACAACGTGCTGATCCTGCTGTTCATCGGGATCGGGTTCGTGATGTGGGCCGTGAACGGCACGCCGCTCTCGGAGCTGCAGGCCACGCGATACATGCTCGCGTGGTCGCTCGACCGCACGGTGCCCGCCGCGATCGGCGAGGTGAGCGACAAGTACCACACGCCGGTCAAGGCGATCTTCTTCGCGACGATCACCGGCGAGCTGGCCCTGATCCTGCTGACGGTGAACGCGAGCGCGAGCTTGCTCGGAGCGCTGCTCGCGCAGATCCTGGCGTTCATCGTCGTGTCGGTCGCGGGGATCGTGTTCCCGTACCGGATGAAGGACGTGTGGGAGTCGGCCGGCGGCCGGCGGATCATGGGGATCCCGGCCGTGACGCTCGCGGGCATCGGCGGCGTGCTGGTCCTGGGTGGCATGATGATCATGTTCATCGTGAACCCGACCATCAACGCCACGTTCGCGGTGACCCGCCGGCTCTCGCTCGTGTTCATGATCGGCGTGGTGGTGGTCGGTGCGATCTGGTACGCCGTCGCGTACTCGATCAACAAGTCGAAGGGCGTCGACCTGGGTCTCGTCTACCGCGAGATCCCGCCGGAGTAGCCACATCGATCGACGAGAGGGAACGAGGTTGGAGGCGACGCGGGACGGAGCCGATGCTCCGCCCCGCGTCGTCGTCGTGGGCAACCTGACGATCGACGACGTCGTGCTGCCGGACGGGACCACGCGGATGGGCGCGATGGGCGGCAACACGGTGTACGCCGTGCTCGGCGCCCGCTTGTGGCAGCCCCGCTCCGGGATCGTCACGCGGCGGGGCGAGGACTTCCCCGAGGACGGCCTCCCCGCGCTCCGCGAGCTGGGCGTCGCGACCGAGGGCGTCGTCGACATCGCCGGTCCCACAGTGCGCAACTGGGTGGTGTACGAGGACGACGGGCGGCGGCACTGGTTGTACCGAACCCCGCCCGCCCGCTCGGACGAGGTGGCCGTCCATCCGGACGACATCCCGTCGTCGTGGCTGCGGGAGCCCGCCGTCGTCGTCCACATCGCGGCGATGGCGCTTCCGGCGGCGGAGGCACTCGTGGCGCGCGTCCGGCGCGAAGCGCCGGACGCGCTGATCACCCTGGACACGCATGAGGAGTGGTTCGCGCCGATGCGCGAGCGCGTCCTCGCGCTCGCGTCGCAGGTGCACGCGTTCCTCCCGAGCCACGAGGAGGCGTCCGAGCTGCTCGGCATCGACGATCCCGCCGAGGCGCTCCGGCTCCTGGGCGACTCGCTGCCCACGCCGATCGTCGTCGTGAAGATGGGTTCGCGCGGATGTCTGGTCCGGTCGGCCGGCGAGGCGTGGGAGGTCGGCGTCTCCCCCGGTCCGGTCCAGGACGTCACCGGTGCGGGGGACGCGTTCTGCGGCGGGTTCGCCGGAGCGCTCTCGGTCGGTTCGCAGGCGGTGGACGCCGCGCGGTGCGGCGCCGTCTCCGCCGGGTTCGCCGTGGCCCGCTTCTCCTCGTTGTCGCTCGCGTCGGTCGGCCCCGAGGACGCCGCCCGGCGGCTCGCGGAAGCTCCTCCCCTCGTCACGCCGCGGCCGGACCTGGTTCGATCGGCCGGGACCGCCACCTCCGTGGCGGTGCCCGCGCCAGGACGCCGGGAGGACGCGCGCGCGATCGACGTCATGTGCCGCGAGATCGCCATGGCCCCCGACGTGATCGCGTCGCAGCTCTCGCGGCTCGGATCGCGGGTCGACGAGCTCGCCGCTTCGTTCGTCGCCGACGGGATCGAGCGGATCGTGCTGACCGGATGCGGCGACTCTTGGTTCGCGGGATCCGCGGCGACGCTCGCGTTCCGGGGCGCGGGCGTCGACGTCGAGGCTCCGCACGCGATGGAGCTCGCGCGCTACCGTGTCCGATACCTGCCCCCGAAGACGGCCGTCGTCTGCATCTCGTACTCCGGTGACGTCGGGCGCACGATCGAGGCCGCGGCGCAGGCATCGCGGTTCGGCCATCGGGTGATCGCGCTCACGGGCCGCGAGGACGGTCGCATGGCGCAGCAGGCCGGTGAATCCGTGCTCCTCGACGTCCCGACGCTCGGGTTCTCGCCCGGGACCAGCACGTACGTCGCGATGCTCACCGTGCTGCTGGACCTCGCGGCGGCATGGGGATCGGCCCGCGGTGTCCCCGGCGCCGAGGAGACGCGGGCGTCGCTGCATCGGATCCCGGAGGCGGCCGCGACGACGATCGCGAACTGCCTGGAGCCCGCGCGCGTCGCGGCCGGCGCGATGGCGGGCCACGGGTGGATCCAGTTCATCGGGACGGGGCCGAACGAGGCCTCGGCGCGCTTCGGCGCCGCGAAGTTGTTCGAGGGACCGCAACTGCTCGGCGTCGCCACCGATCTGGAGGAGTGGGCGCACGAGGAGTACTTCGTCACCGAGCATGGCTCGCCCGTCGTGGTCGTGGCGCCGGCGGGCGCGTCCTTCGACCGGGCGCTCGAGATCTACGACGAGCTCCGCTTCATCGGCGCCGACGTCACCCTGGTCACCGACGTGGACGACGTCCCGGACGGGCTCCGACTGCTGCGTCTCGCGGCCGGATCGCGGGAAGAACACGGCCCGATCCTGGCCGCGCTCCCCTTGTCGCTCGTGGCGTTCCACCTGGCCGAGTCCTCCGGCAAGCGGAGCTACAACTTCGCGAGCCCCGAGGCCGAACACGAGCACTACGACACGATCCACCGCGCGACCATCGGAGAGCCGGCCTGACCACGACCCCGCTCGCCGACGTCGCGTCCGAGGCCGACCGGGTCCTGGTGCTGGCCGGCGAGGCCGGAGTGCGGACGCGGTTGATCGGCGGCGTCGCGATCGCGAAGCACCTCCACGTCGAGCTCCCCGAGCCGTTGCGCCGCACGTACGCGGACATCGATCTCGTGGTCCACCACGGCGAGGACCGAGCGCTCCGCGCGGCGCTCGAGGCGGGGGGCTACGTCCCCAACGTCGCGTTCAACAGCCTGCGCGGCGACCGGCGTCTCCTCTATTACGACCACGCGAACGAGCGGCAGCTCGACGTCTTCGTCGGGACGTTCTCGATGTGTCACGTGCTCGAGCTGGACGACCGGCTGGCGCTCGACCCGGCGACGCTCAGCCCCGCCGACCTGCTCCTCACGAAGCTGCAGATCGTCGAGGTGAACCGCAAGGATCAGACCGACGCGCTCGCCATCGTCCTCGCCCACGAGCTCGCCGACGAGCGATCGGGCGACGTCATCGGGATCGACCGGCTCGTCTCCGTCACCGGCCGCGACTGGGGGTGGTACACGACGGCGAACGACAACCTCACGGCCCTCCGCGTCGTCGCGGACGAGGTCCTGCACGACCAGACCCGAGCGCTGGCGCTGGCGCGGATCGACCGGATCTCGGAGGAGATCGCCGCCGCGCCGAAGTCGATCGGCTGGATGGCCCGGTCGAAGATCGGCCGCCGGATGCGTTGGTACGAGCTCCCGGAGGAGGTGCGGCACGGTGGCTGACGTGACCAAGGTCTTCTTCGCGACCGACATCCACGGCTCCGACCGGTGCTTCCGCAAGTTCCTGAATGCCGCCACGTTCTACGGCTGCGGCGTGATCGTGATGGGTGGCGACATGACCGGGAAGATGCTGATCCCGATCGTGCCGACCGGTGGCGGCTCCTACCGCACGACGATGTTCGGGCGCGAACGCACGGTGAACGAGGACGCGCTCCCCGCCTTGCGACGACAGATCGCCGACGCGGGGTACTACGCGTACGACACGACGGCGGACGAGATCGCCGCCCTCGACCAGGATCAGGCGGCGGTCGACGAGCTGTTCTGGAAGGTGATCGGCACCACCGTGGAGGGCTGGCTGCGCCTGGCCGAGGACCGCCTGGAGGGCACGGACGTGATGTGCATCATGGCGCCCGGGAACGACGACCCGCCGTTCGTCGACGAGCTGCTGCGCACGTCGAGCCGCGTCATCAACCCGGAGCTCGAGATCGTCGAGCTGCCGGGCGGGTTCCCGATGGTGAGCGTCGGCTACTCGAACATCACCCCGTGGGACTCGCCGCGAGAGCTCCCGGAGGACGCGCTCCTTGCCATGATCGAGCAGGAGTGCGCGAAGCTCGACACCTACGATCGTGCGGTCTTCAACCTCCACGTCCCACCCAAGGACAGCGGCCTCGACACCGCCGTCCTGCTCGACGACGAGTTGCGCCCGATCGTTCGAGCGGGCTCGCCCGTGTTCTCCGGCGTCGGCTCGAGCGCGGTCCGCGAAGCGATCGAGCGACATCAACCGATGCTCGGCTTGCACGGGCACATCCATGAGTCCCGCGGCGACGCGAAGATCGGCAGCACCGTCTCGCTGAACCCCGGGAGCGAATACAGCGAGGGCGTGCTGCGCGGGGTCATCGTGACGCTCAACCAGAAGAAGGGCCTCAAGGGCTACCAGCTGGTGGCGGGATGAACGAGGAGACGCTCCAGCGGAGGGTCGCGGTGCTCGGCTCGGCACGGCTCGGGCCGGACGACGACACCTGGGCGGTCGCCTTCGAGCTCGGCCGGCTGCTGGCCGTCGACGGGTTCGCCATCGTCACGGGCGGATACGCCGGCCTGATGGCCGCCGTCAGCCAGGGCGCCCGGGAGGCCGGTGGACACGTGGTCGGGCTTCCGATGACCGCGTGGACCTCCTTGGAGCCGAACGAATGGAACGCGGATCTGCTCTGGTCTGGGGATTACCCAGAGCGACTGGGCCATCTCCTCGCGTGCGAGGCCGTGATCGCCCTCGACGGTGGCGTCGGGACGCTCTCGGAGCTCGCCGTCGCGTGGGCTGCACGTCAGACGGAGGACGACGCCCCGATGATCGTTGCCCTCGGAGAGCGATGGGAGCGTCTACTGGGCGCGCTCCGCGAGGAGCTCGTCGTGGTGCAGCGAGACATCGACCTCGTGCATCTCGTCCGAACGCCGGAGGACGTCCTCAAGATCCTGCGCGATCCGCCGCCCACGGGCGAGCGCCGTGCGTTCGGATGAGGCGCGTTCGGTGATGGATACGGGCGCTAGGGTGAACCGCAGCGACAACGTCGGGAGGCACGGATGACCGAGAGTGCGAAGCAGTCGTGGGGCGAGGTCGGCGAGAAGTTCCCATCGTTCGGACGCCGGATCGCCGATCGGTACCACCAGTCGGGATCGACGGAGACGGCCGACGCGGACGAGGCCGAGCGCGAGCTGAAACGCGCCATGAAGGATCTGTTCGACGAGTTGTCCCGCGGCGTGTCGGCCGTGGGCGGAACGCTCAAGGACGATCAGGCGAAGCAGGATCTGTCCGAAGCCGTGAGCGCGCTCGGGGACACCATCACCGCCACGGTGAACGAGGCAACCGAAGCGATCCGCTCGAAGGGCGGCTCCACCCCGCCGCCGCCTCCTCCCCCACCGCCACCAGCGCCGAACGTGTGACGCGGCTCACCGACACCGATGTAACCGGGCGAAACATAGCGTTTCTGCTATGTTGCGCCCATGCGAGCGGGAGATCTGATCAGGGAGGCGCGACGGCGGGCGGGGCTCACGCAACGCGGGCTCGCGGAGCGGCTGGACACCACGCAGTCCGCGATCGCCCGCCTGGAGCGGGGCGGGACCGAGCCCTCGTATGAACGAGTCGCCGAGGCCGTGCGCGCATGCGGGATGGACCTGGTGCCGCAGCTGCTGCGCGCCGACGATGCCGATTGGTCCGTGGCCTCCACGAACCTGGCGGTCGGCCCCGACGCGCGGGTCCGCCGTCACCAGGCCGCGCTCCGGTTCGCGATGGCCGGGCGCCGGGCGTTGGCCGATGTCCGAGGTTGAGTTCCGGCCGGAGAAGCTGCTGCGCGTGCTGGCGCGTCACGGCGTTCGCCATGTGTTGATCGGTGGGTTCGCCGGCGTGATCCACGGATCGCCCTACGTGACGACGGACATCGACGTGGTGCCGGACCCGACGCTGGCCAACCTGGAGCGCCTGTCGTCGGCGCTCGACGAGGTGCACGCAAGGGTTTGGACCGATGCGGAGCCGACAGGGCTGACGTTCGACCACGACGCGACGTCGCTAGCGGAGGCGCAAACATGGAGCCTGGTCACCGACCTCGGCCGGCTCGACCTGACGTTCGAGCCGAGCGGAACGGGCGGCTATGCGGACGTCGCCCGCGACGCGGTGCATCTCACGATCCTCGGCGCCGAGGTCGACGTCGCATCGCTCGCGGACGTGATCCGCTCGAAGGAGGCCGCCGGTCGCGAGAAGGACCGGCTGGTGTTGCCGGTGCTCAGGCGCATCCTCGAAGAGACGGAGCGTGGGTAAACGCTTCACCCAAAGGGGGCCAGCATTGCTTCGGATAGACGAGAGATTCGTGCGCACCTGGAGCATCCGGTACGTGGAGGACATGAGCAGCGACGACAGAGCCCAAGAGGAGCGACTGTTCCAAGAGATCGGCCCTGCCGTTCGCGCGCAGGGCTACTTCAATCGGAAACAGTTCCTCCACGTGGGCGAGTGGAAGTCGCCTCGGTCCAAGGGTCTCCAGGCGCACAACACGGACTCGGTCGTTCGGGAGATCACCGGCTTGGCCCTCGGCCCCTCCATGGATGAGCGGCTGACCACACTCACCGCCCTTCAGGGTGTGCAGGACGCCGTGGCGTCCGCCCTGCTCACCGTCTGGGAGCCCGACACGTACACCGTCACCGATCGGCGGGCGCTTGCCACTCTCACCCGTGCGGGCAAGTTCCGAGCCACCAGAGGTCGAGCCCCCTACGGGTTGTACCTCGCAGTGTGCCGGTCCATCGCGGACGCCCTCGACATCCCATCCGGCGACACGCCACGCCTCCGTCAACTGGATCGCGCCCTGTGGAAGTACAGCCAGACGCACGACTAAGCGGACGCGCCCGCCTATCCCGAGTCTTGACTACGACCGTGATCGTCCTCGTGCCGGCCTACGTGCTGATCGTGGCCCTAGGCGCCGACTACGACCTGGCCGCGACGCCGGGTCTGGCCGAGGCCGGAACGAGTTCTATTCGGGTCCCCGGAGCCCAGGTCGACGTCGACTTCTTCGACGCCCGGCCTCCCGACCGGCGCGTTCGTCGCTCCGTCGGGTTGACAGCAATCGTCGCAGGTCGGATCCGTCACCCTGTTGATGCCGGGTGGCGGCGCGAACTCGGCGGGCACGGCTACCGGTTGACACGTCGAGAGGCAACCCTCGGTGGGCTCAGTACTCCGTGGTCTCGACGCTCTCCACGATCCGTGCACGCGGGCTCGAGATGAGCGTGCCCTGGACCCGATCCCAGATGACCCGCATGGACGCGAGCAGCGCCTCGGCCTCGCCCTCGGTGTCGAACTCGAGATCGATCATGACGTAGTTCGGGTCGTCCATCGCTCGCAGGATCCGGTACCGGCGGACGCCGGACTTCTCGCGGCCCACGGGATCGGCGTCGAACGCCACCTTCCACGCCTCGTAGTTGGGCACGGGGTGCTCGATGTGCAGGATGGTCATCTCGGCTCCTCCTCCTTCGTCGTGACTTGTCGCTACAGGGATACTGTATCGAATACGGTGCTACTGTAGCGGAGTGCCGAGATCTGTCAAGTCCCGCCGCACCTACGACTCGCCTCGACGCAGGGAGCAGGCGCGCGCGACCCGCGGCGCGGTCCTGGACGCCGCCCGCCGCCTCTTCGTCGAGCGCGGGTTCGTGGCCACCACCATCCAGTCGATCGCGGACCACGCCGGGGTCTCCCCCGAGACCGTATACGCGACGTTCGGGAGCAAACGCTCGCTGCTGTCATCGGTCCTCGACGTCTCGATCGCGGGTGACGACGCGATGGCGCCGCTCCTCGAACGACCATGGGTGCGGGAGATGCGCGACGAGCCGGACCCACGGCGCAGAGTGCAGATCCTCGCCAAGAACGGCACGCTGATCCTGCAGCGCGTCACGCCGATCTACGAAGTGCTGCGGGGCGCGGCCTCCGCGGATCCGGAGATCGCCTCGCTCTGGGAGCAGTACAAGTCGCAACGTTTCGCCGGCCAGCGCGAGCTGGTCCGCATCGTGGGCACCGGCGGATCTCTGCGTGCAGGCCTCTCGGTGGACGTCGCCACGAACACCGTCTTCGCGATCGGGAGCCCGGAGACCTACCGGCTACTCACCGTCGACCGTGGATGGTCCCCCACACGGTTCGAACGCTGGTACGCCGACACCATCGCTCAGCTCCTGCTCGGTTAGTCGAGCGGTCTCCGGAGCTTCGATGCGAGGTGGGCGGCCACGACGAGCGGGGTCACCACGAGGATGATCAGGAGCGGGATGCCCAGGGCGGGCGGCAGCGAGTATCCGCTGCAGGATTCAACCGTGTGACCGTTGCTCGTCGAGGAGAGGCACACCTGCCCGACCCTCAGGAGCAGGATCAACGGCAAGAGGAGCCCCCCGGGGAACAAGAGCAGTCCGAGCACCTTGTCTCGGAGCGACCAGATCCGCGAGGAGAGCAGGAAGATCGCTCCCAGGACCCAACCCACCGTGCCCACGATCCCCACTACCAAGACGAGGAGCCCGCCGAACGGCAACAAGACCACCGCGGTCCAGTCCCGCCAGGTGGGGATCACGCGGCGGACCCCGAACCGTTCCCGCGCCTCCTCCGCGATGTCCGCCGGGTCACCAACCCGATCGAGGATGTTGCGGACGTCCGCCTCCCCCGGATCCGTCGCCGCCGCCAGCGCCTCGTCGATGTGGCCCCGGATCTCCTCGACGAGCTCGCGGCGCCGAGCGGTCGGCAGATCCGAGAGCTCTTTGTCGAGCCGGTCGAGATACGTTTCAACCGTCTGTCGAGTCATCCCGTCCCGTCCCTTCTAAGAAGCGATCGACCGCCTTCACGAACCGCACCCATTCCCCGCGGAACCCGGCGAGCGCCGTGCGGCCTGACTCGGTCAGCCGGTAATAGCGACGGGGCGGTCCGTTCGGAGACTCTCGCCAGGTGGTCTCGACCAGGCCGTCTCGGCGCAAGCGCGCGAGGATCGGGTAGACCGTCCCCTCGCTCGTCGCCAACGCGTCTGACGAAGCCAGCTCGCGTATCAGGTCGAACCCGTACCGTTCCTCCGGCTCGAGGAGGGCCATCAGGCAGTACTCCATGACTCCTCGACGAAGCTGGGCGATCCGAGGCTCGCTCGGCACTACCATGTATCACATAGTACCTTGTTGAACACGATAGCATCAAGACGAGAGCGTCAGGTTATCGGGCTCCTCCGTCGCTCCATCCATGCGTAGAGCGCCCCGATCGCCGCGAGCGTGCCGGCCAATCCGCTCACATACGCGTAGGTCAGCAGTGATCCGTGATCGAACTGGGCCCACGCTCTCGCGACCGCCACGAGCAACAGGACCAGACCGACCGCGACCGTCTCGAGCATCCGCTTCGCGGCCGACCATCGACCGTCGGCGGCGATCGCGAGCCATGCGACCGCCGGGAGAGCGACGAACGCGGCGACGGCGCGCGCGGTGAGCGGCGTAAGGGCCCACGGCCACACGCCGATGGCACCGTTCGGATCCAGGAACATCCACGCGGCGATCGTGCACATGCTCGCTCCGGCCGCGAACATCGCGGCCCGCAGCCACGTCGGGTATGGGCGGTCACCGGGTTCCGGAGTCCGCGGATCGAACCGACGGTTCGCGAGCCACACGGCCGGCACCGCGACCGGCGTGATGAGGTAGACCCACCACCACAGCAGGAACGGGAACGTCCCGTGGTGGAAGCGATCCCAACTCAGCACCGTCGCCGTGAGCAGGAGCCACGTGAAGACGGAGGTGGGCAGCAATCCCAATCCGAAGTGGTGCCAGCGCCGGCCGACGAGCAGCCGCGCATAGAAATAGGCGGCTGAACCGTAGCCCGCGCCCATCAGCATCGCCGTCATCGCCGGCGTGATCGTCCACGCGAACCCGTGGTCGGTCTGATCCGGGTACAGGAAGAGCGTCACCCAGGCGAACGCGAGGATCACGATGACGACGGCGGCCAGGACCCGCGCGATGACGAGGACGCGATCGTCGCGGGCCGCAGTGCGTTCCGTTGCATCGGTCGCCACGACCGCACGATAGCCCGCTCGCCTCGGTTCCGCCGTTTCTCACGCGATCCGAACCATCCCTAGGCAGGTTCCGCCCGTAGGTCCTTATGAGTGACCGCGGCAGCGGGCCAGCTGAGTCGTGACGGTTCAAGGAGGCACAGATGACGAAGACATCCAATGGTCGGGGCCGGTCGGTCGCGATCGTGGCGATCGCGGGAGTGATGCTCCTGTCGGCGTGTGGGAAGAAGGCGAGCTCGAGCTCGGGTTCCGGTGGAAGCACGGGTTCCACCTCGAGCGGTTCGGTCACCGTTTCTTCGAGATCGGTGTCCGGCGTGGGCGACGTCCTCGTCGACACGAAGGGGATGACGCTCTACTACCTGAAGACCGAGACCGCCGGGACGATCATGTGCACCGGCGGGTGCGCCACGGCTTGGCCCCCGCTGCTGCTGCCCTCAGGGGTGGCGTCGGCCACCGCGGGGAGCGGCGTGGACTCGAGCAAGCTCGGGACGATCACCCGACCCGACGGCAGCACGCAGGTGACCTACAACGGGAAGCCGTTGTACCTGTTCGCCAGTGACACGAGCGCCGGGCAAGCGACCGGCCAGGGCGTCGCGGGCTTCTACGCGGTCACCACGTCGGGCTCGTCCGGCTCGGGTTCGGGGTCGGGTTCGTCCGGCTCGAGCGGCGGGTACGGCTACTAGCACCGCGACCCTGACCGTCGGTCGCTCTGACGATTTGACCGACAGTCCCAGCGGTCATTACGGTCCGCACCATCCGTAAGAAGGGGGACGGCATGGGCGTTGGGCGGCTTCGGCACGAGGGTTCCGCGCGGTCGAGGCGAGCCCGGCTCGCGAGCATCCTCGCGATCGTCGCGACGATGGGGACGTCCCTGGTCCTCTCGTCGACCGCCCGCGCCGCGACGACCGGGTGGGCCGGGGAAACGATCGTGTCAACGCCAGCAACGGGCGATGGATGGGAGCCCGCGATCGCCGCCGACCCGTCCGCACCATTCGTCTACGCCGCGTGGATGCAGTACCAGGGGAACAAGATCTCTATCGCCGTGCGGGTGTCGGCCGACGGTGGGGCGACGTGGGGCGCGTCGAAGCCGCTCTGCACCACCTGCGGCACCCAGGGGCAATACGACATCTCGCTCGCCACCACGTCCACAGGCGGCGTGTACGCGACGTTCATGAAGCAGAACCACATCGAGTTCTCGAAATCCACCGATCATGGCGCGACCTGGTCGGCGGCGACGCAGATCTCGGGCGGCACCTGGGCCGACAAGCCGTGGCTGACCACGAGCGCGAACGGTATCGACGTCTACGTCACGTGGACGACCCGCGGAGATCTCTACGCGGTGAACTCGCACAACGCCGGCGTGAGCTGGTCCTCGCCGCTTCGGGTCACGAACGAGAGCGGCACCTACTACTACTCGAACGGCGGCACCGTCCTGCCGAACGGCACGGGCGTGATGGTGGCGTCGGAGTACCCCGAGTCGGGGAACAACACGAAGGTCACGGGGCCGATCCAGATCGCGGTGTTCCGCACGACCAACGGGGGTGCGTCGTGGACCCGGACCGTAGCCGACACCCTGCAAACGGGAGCCACCTTCGCCACGTCGTCGGTGACGACCGTCGCCTCAGATGCCAACGGCACGCTCGTCCTGCTCTACAGCGGCTCGACCGCGGTCGGCGCCAACGGTCACGTGTACGTGCGCCGCTCGACGGATTCGGGCGCGACGTGGAGCGCGCGGGTAGAGATGACGACCTCGGCCGGCGGCGCGGACGCCACTTCCGTGGCCGAGGCCGGCAAGGGCAACGGTGTCTTCCGCATCACGTGGATGGACGCTCGGACCGGCGGCTTCAACGTGTGGGAGCGCGAGTCCACCGACGGCGGCCTGACCTGGACGGCCGACGCGAAGGTGTCAGACGCGACGACGGGCGCTGCGTACAAGACGGCGAGCGGCTTCGGCCTGCCCTATGGCGACTACGACACGGTGGCGATCAACTCCGCGGGCAAGACCGTCGCGATCATGGGCGAGGGCGACACGAGCCAGCTCCACGGCGACATCTGGGTGAACCGCCAGACGTAGCGGGGCGCATCGCGCCGCCGCAGGAAGGAAGGGTCGATGCACCGACGTCTCGTTGCGACGCTCCTCTGCTTGGCCGCCATCGCCGCGGCCTGTTCTTCGACGCACACGGAGGGGGGGTCCGGAGAGCAGAGTGGTGACGCCGATGCAGCGGTCGGCCCCGCGAGGATCGCGGCCGCGGCCACGCTTCCGGCGAGGGTCTCGGCACCGATCACGCGCGCGGCAGCTCCGGGTTGGCAGTCCGAGACGCGCTGGAGCGCAACGAACAACGGCTGGGAGCCCGCGGTGGCCGTCGATCCATCGTCCAACTGGGTCTACCAAGCAACCACGCGCTACGGTGGCCCCAAGGCCTGTACGAACTGCCCGGATCCCGCGATCATCGTGAGGGCTTCCAGTGACGGCGGCGTCACCTGGAGCGCCGACCGTTTCCTCTGCGCGTGTAAGAAGACGAAGGCGCAGAACGACCCGGTCCTCGCCGTCGCCACCACCGGAGTCGTCTACGCCGTGTGGATGAACGACTACAACCCCGGTGTGGTGTTCGCGAAGTCAAGCGATCACGGCGTCACGTGGACTGCGCCGATCAGCCTGAAGGGAAATGGACTCTCCTTCACCGATAAGCCATGGCTCACGATCTCGCCGAACGGGCAGGACGTCTACGTAGCATTCAACTCGTCGGACAGTTACGTGGTCGTGTCGCACAACGCCGGAACGAGTTTCTCCGCGCGGGTCAAGACGAACAGCGACTCCCTCTACTGGTTCGCCGAGGGCGGTGCCGTGGCGCCGAACGGCACCGTGTACTTCTCCGAGAGCGCCGAGAACCAGAGCGCGACCGGACCGGTGCAGCTGGCCGTGCTGAGGTCCACGAACGGCGGCACATCCTGGACCACCTCCTTCGTCGACACGAGTCAGCAGCAGCCACCGTGCACGGTCCCATCGTGCGGAGTGGACTTCTTCGCTCCCTCGAGCTCGTTGGACGTCGACACCTCCGGCACGATCCTGCTCGCGTACTCCGCGAACGGAGTCGCACAAGCGAACAAGACGATGTACGTCCGGACCTCGACCGACGGCGTCACGTGGAGCGCTCGCGCCGATATCGGCCAGAACACGGGCGACAACGGCTTCCCGAGCGTGGAGGCTGGGTCGACGGCCGGTGACTTCCGAGTGGTGTGGCAGGACAGCCGC
The DNA here is from genome assembly GCA_050692375.1 of Actinomycetota bacterium. GTDB lineage: Bacteria > Actinomycetota > UBA4738 > UBA4738 > HRBIN12 > JBBQVZ01. Next base: position 14,521 of record JBOGVK010000161.1, on the reverse strand, counting down.
AACGCGGGGGCCTGGAACACGTGGTACCGACGAACCACCAACGGTGGATCGACATGGGCCGTGCAGGTGAAGCTCTCGGACGCCACGGGCGGTGCTCCCTACAAGACCGCGAACGGCTATACGTTCCCGTACGGGGACTACTTCGACATCGCCGTCAACGCGGCTGGAACGAACTTCGTGATCTGGGCGGAGGGTCCGAACTACGTCGGACCGGGCGGGACGTGGTTCACGAAGGGCGTCTAGGCTGAAGCGACCCGATGATCATCGATTCGCACAGCCATATCCTCAGCCTGGCCGAGGACCCGGAGTTCACGCTGGAGTACGGGCGTGAGGGGTCGTTGTGCATCTATCGGAGCATGGGACTCCTTCCGTCCCACCGGCTTCCGACCGACGCGGAGTGGGAGGCGAGCGGCTACACCCGCAAGGGGTGGCCGGTGATCGGGCCGGAGGAATCGCTCCGCGATCACGTGGGCTTCGACAAGGTGGTCGTGCTCGCGATCTCTCCGCAGGTCCTCGACGGACGGCTGATCGGCACCGTGGACACGACGGGCCTGCTCGGGCTCGAGGGCCCGCCCCATCCCGATCGTTGCAACGATGCCACCGCGGCGGTCGTCCGAACGAACCCGGATCGGTTCATCGGCTTCGCGTCCGTCAATCCGACCTATCAAGGCGTGGCGGCGGCCGTCGAGGAGCTCGAACGATCGGTGACGGACCTGGGCCTGACGGGCCTCAAGCTCTACCCGATGTATCAACACTGGGCGGTGAACGATCCCGACGTCGCGTTCCCGATCTACGCGAAGGCGCAGGAGCTGCACATACCCGTGATGATCCACCAGGCCGGCTCGACCAGGATCGACGCGAAGCTCGAGCTCGGCCGCCCGGCCATGCTCGACGACATCGGGCGGGTCTTCCGCGACCTGCGCGTGATCATCGCCCACTGCGGTCTCCCGTGGGTCGATGAGGCGCTCTTCTTGCTGACGAAGCACCCGAACTTCTTCGCAGAGCTCTCGTACCTGATCGCGACCCTCACCCGCCGGGACCTGTTCCTGTTGCTCTCGCGGTGCGAGCCGATGTTCGTTCCGCTGGAGAAGATCTTCTTCGGCACCGACTATCCGGGGTTCCTCTATGACCCCGTGAAGCTGCTCGAGAAGCTCCGCACGGTGAACGAAGAGGCCGAGGCGGTCCAGCAGCCTCCGATCCCTGCGGAGAAGCTCGCGGGGATCATGGGCGACAACGTCGCCAAGGTGTTGGGCTTGATCGACGCCTAGGGGGGCGGCGACTTCGCGTTGTAGATGGAGGCCGGCTCGATCGGCGTGTCGTACCAGCGCTGGTAGAAGTCGATGACGTACGGCTCCACAAGACGGCCGAGCTCCGCCCATCGTGCGACGTGCTCGGGGATCCGGTAGACGCGACGACTCACCGCCTCGGCGAAGCTTTCCTTCAGCGCCTCCTCGTCGACGACCGCGACACGGCCTCCTTCCATCAACACGCGTCCGTGCGCCATCACCGTGTCGATGTCGCTCGACTCGGCCCGATCGATCACCACGTCGAGGAACGGCTCGGCGTCGTAGCGACCGGGCGGGAACAGGATCCGTTCCTTCTCCACGATCAGCAGGTCCGCGTACCGACCGGGATCGAGGCTCCCGAGCCGATCCTCCATGCCCAGCGCCCGCGCGCCGTTGCCGGCGGCGGCCCGCAAGACGGCTTCGCTGTCCAGGCGCTGCCGCTCGAACGTCGTTGGCGACCGCTGCAGATAGCACGCCAACCGCAGCTCCTGGAAGAAGTCCTCCCGGTCGGAGAACGAGATACCGTCGGTGCCGAACGCGATCCGGCCTCCCGTATCCATGATGTCGCGAACGCGACAGATGCCGCTCGACAGACGAAGGTTGGATCCCGGGTCGTTCGACGCCACCGCGCCGGAGTCGGCGAAGATCGCGAGCTCTTCGTCCGTGACCCACACGAAATGCTCGAGCACGGTGTCGGACGTGAGCACGCCGAGGTCGGCGAGACGTCGCAGCGCGGGCTTCCCGTACCGCTCGAGGTTGAACATCATCTCCGATCGTGTCTCGAGCACGTGGGTGATCATCCCGGTGTCGTGCTCGTCGGCGACGCGCCGGCACGTTCGATACAGATCGTCGGAGCACGCCGGCGTCCAGTCGGGGGCCGTGACGATCCGGATCCGATCGTCGCGTCCGTGCCAATCCTCAGAGAGGCGTTCGAACGACGCCATGACGTCGTCGACCGGCCACGCATAGCCCATCGGCGAGCGGCGGATCTCCTCGGCGAGCTCCGCCGGAAGGCGCGCGAGGAACCGCTCGTTCGGCTCGTGGACGTAGATGTTCTCATCGCGGCTCACGAGCCCGAACGCGGTTCGCATGCCGGCGTCCTCGTAGGCGTGCAGCGCGGGCCGGCACCCGAAGTCGGGCATCCCCGGCCTGCCGTAGTACATGTCGACCGTCGAGGTCTGCCCGCCTTTGATCGCGTTCACCAGACCCCAGAGCACGCCCGTGTACAGGTCCTCTTCCTCGATGTCGCCCAGGCCGGCCTGCATGAACACGTTCGCTCGCTCGAAGATGAACTGATAGAGGCCAGGCCCGATCGCGAGCTCGGAGTGATAGTGGCAGTTGACGAACCCGGGCATCACGAAGTGCTCGCGCGACCCGAGCACCCGCTCGAACGGACCCCGCTGCTCGAGCTCGATACGTGGACCGGCCTCGACGATCTTTGAGCCCTCGACGATCAATGCGCCGTCCGGGATCAGCGTCTCGCGTCCGAGCGCGACCACCGGGTCGCCGAGGATCAGCGTGCGTTCGGTCAGGTGGGAACGACCATCCTTTCGAGCACGGACTGGAACGAGCTGTTCGCTTCCTGCAGCACATGCCGCTCGTCGATCGTCGTGAACCGCCGGTCGTCGTACACCACCTTGCCGTCGATGATCGTCGTATGCACGGCGCTGCCGTTGGCGGCGAACACCAGATGGGAATAGAGGTGCCCTTTATTCTCGGGGTAGAGCGGCGTGAACATCTGGTTGCTCAGGTCGATCAGGATCACGTCGGCCTTCTTCCCCGTCGAGAGCTCGCCCGTCTCGTGCCCGAGCGCCGCCGACCCGTTGCGCGTGGCCATCCGCACCACGTCGGGCGCCTGCTGCAGGCTGGCGTCCACGCGGTTCGCGCGGTGGATCAACGACGCGAACTTCATCACCTCGAACAGATCCCGGCTGTTGTTGCACTCGGCGGCGTCGTGACCGAGCCCAACGTTGATCCCGGCGGCGAGCATCTCGGGCACACGCGCGATCCCGTTGCCGAGCTTCGCGTTCGACGACGGGTTGTGCGAGATCTGCGTTCCGGTCTGGCGCATCAGCGCGATCTCCGTGTCGGAGAGCCACACGCAATGCGCCGCGATACACCGGTCGAACAGGATCCCGCAATCGTACGCGACCTCCGTCGGGCGCCGTCCGAACCGCTCCTTGGAGTTCTCGACTTCGGTGAGCGATTCGTTCAGGTGGATGTGGATCCCGGTGTTGAGCTCGTCGGCCAGCATGCGGGCGTCCTTCAGCAAGCCCTCCGAGGCGAGCGGGAGCCACTCGATCCCGATGTAGACCTCGATCCGGCCGTTGGCCGCACCGTTCGACTGCTCGTAAGCCGCCTTGTTGTCCTCCAGCGTGTCGAGATCGTGCTCGTCGTCGGCGACGTCGTTCGACAGGACCGCCCGGATGCCGATCTCCTCGGCCGCCCGAGCGAGACCGCCGAGTTGTCGGTACATGTCGTTGACGGTCGTGACACCGCACTTGATCGACTCGCTGTAGCTCGCGAGTGCGGCCCAATACGCCTCTTCGGGGTTGAGCGCGCGGATGATCGGATACCAGCACGTGTCCAGGTACTCCCAGAGCGGTAGATGATCGCTCCAACCTTTGCCGACCGCCGTGTGATAGTGCAGGTCGACGAGCCCGGGGAGCACCGCCTTGTCGGAGGCGTCGATCACGCGAGCGCCGTCGCTGCTCTGCCGCGCCGCAACCTCCGCATCCGTCCCGACGTCGACGATCCGGTCGTCCTCGATGACCACACTGCCGCCGAAGAGGACGTCGTCCGCATCGTTCATGGTCATGACGGTGCCGTTCTTGATGATGATCCGCTCGCTCATCGAACGCTCCCTTCCCTAGCGCGAGATGCCTTGCCCGGCTTGGGGAACGGCCGAGGTCAGATCCACCCACACCGACTTCGACTGGAGATACGGCTCCAGCGCTTCCGCTCCGAGCTCCCGGCCGAACCCGGAGTGCTTCCTGCCACCGAACGGAACGGCGACGTCGAACATGCCGTACGTGTTGATCCACACCGTCCCCACCTCGAGCCGGTCGGCCACGCGAAGCGCCTTGCTCGTGTCGCTCGTCCAGATCCCCGCCGCGAGACCGTATTCGACATCGTTGGCGAGCGCGAGGAGCTCGTCCTCGTCCTTCCACGGGATCACCGACAACACCGGGCCGAAGATCTCCTCCTGCGCGACCTTCATGTCGTTGCGGACGCCACTGATGACGGTGGGCTGCAGGAAGAACCCGTTCTCCAAGCCTTCGACGGACGCCTCTTCGCCTCCCACCGTCACTTGGGCGCCCTGCTCGGTCGCCGAACCGATATAGCCGAGGACGCGCTTTCGATGGTTCGCGGAGATCAACGGTCCCATCTGCGTCCGCGGATCCAGCCCGTGACCCAGCCGGATCCCCTTCGCTTGCTCGGAGACTCGCGCGACGATCTCCTCTGCCACGGGCTCTTCCACGAACAACCGGGACCCGGCCACACACGCCTGCCCCTGGTTGAAGAAGATCCCGCCGAACGCGCCGCTCGCCGCCGCGTCGAGATCCGCGTCGGCGAAGACGATGTTCGGGCTCTTCCCGCCGAGCTCCAAGGTCACGCGTTTCAGCCCGTCGATCGACGCGCGCATGATCTCCTTGCCGGTTGCGGTCTGCCCGGTGAACGCGATCTTGCTCACGCCCGGGTGACGGACGAGAGCGCCGCCGACCTCCGGCCCACCGATCACGACGTTCACGACACCTGGCGGGAACCCGGCCTCGTCGATCAGGTCCATGAGGCGAAGCGTCGAGAGCGGAGCGAGCTCGGACGGCTTCACGACGATCGTGCAACCCGCCGCGAGCGCCGGGCCGAGCTTGTACGCGACCTCCAGGATCGGGAAGTTCCACGGCGTGATCGCCGCGACCACCCCGACCGGCTCGCGCTTGGAGATCGTGAGCATCCCCGGGATGGAGTTCGGCAGGACGTCGCCGGTGATCTTCGTGGCCCAGCCCGCGTAGTAGCGGATCAGCTCGATCGTCAAAGCGACGTCGACCAGCTGTGCCTCCCACAAGGGCTTGCCGTTGTCGAGCACCTCGATCTCGGCGAACTCGTCCTTGTTCGACTCCAGGAGGTCGGCGAGCTTCCAGAGAAGCTTGGCCCGTTGTGTGGGCGGCGTGTCGCGCCACGTCTCGAACGCGCGCGAAGCGGCGCCGACGGCGAGGTCGACCTCGCGCTCGGTGGCGAGCGGCGCAGTGGCGAGCGTCTCCCCGGTCGCCGGGTTGACCGTCGCCAGGCCCTCGTCCGTTTCGACGAAAGCGCCATCGATGTAGAGGCGCATCGGCTGGTCGAGGAAGTCGATCTGGGGTCGGGTGATGGTGGGCACGGTCCCTCCTCCTTTGCGTCGACGATCGGCGGCTAGACGAGCTCGAGGACCTGGCGACCCAGCACGCCTCGCTGGCGCAACGCGGCCAAGGCGTCGGACACCCCCGCGAGCGGGAACCGACCCGCGACCGGCACGCGCATCCCGCCGGCGGCCGACAACGCAAGCGCGGCTCCTAGATCGGCAGGCGTTGCGGCGACGGTCGAGATCAAGGAGGTCTCGGACAGGATGAACTCGATCGGGTGGAGCTCGATCGGTTGGTCGGTGTAGCCGGTCGAGACGAATCTCCCCCACTTGGCGAGCGAACGAACGCCCGCCGTCATCGACCCGGTCGTGCCCACGAGCTCGAAGAACGCATCCGTCCCACGCCCGTTCGTGAGCTCGCGGATGCGTCCGGGGAGATCGTCGTAGGACTCCGCGGTGTCTACGAGCACGCCGTCGCCCGCTCCATGGTCGTGGGCGAGCTGCAGCTTGTCCTCGGAATCGGCGACCGCGATCACGCGGGCGCCGGCGTGATCAGCCGCCTGCACGACCAAGATCCCGACGCCGCCGATCCCGTCGACCACGGCCGTGTCCCCGCTCCCGAGCCCCGAGAGCGCGGTCGCGTGCATCGCGGTCATGCCCGCACACGTCAACACGGCGGCCGTCGCCAGATCCACGCCATCGGGCACCGCGATCGCGTTCTTCTCGGGGACGACGACATACTCCGCGTCTCCCCCATCACGGTTGAACCCGAGCTGATCCGGCTCCTCGTCGCAGATGTTCTGGCGTCCTTTCCCACATTGCTCGCAATGCCCGCAGAAGATCTTGTTGTAGATGGCGACGCGGTCCCCGGGTCGAAGCGTGACCCCATCCCCCGTCGATTCGACCAAGCCAGCCGCTTCGTGACCCAGGATCATCGGATACGGATCGGGCTTGATCATGCCGTCGAGGATGTGCAGGTCAGTCCCGCACACGCCCGCCGCATGGATCCGCACGAGCACCTCGCCGGGACCCGGCTTCGGGGTGTCGACATCGTCGAGTCGGAGCGTGAGGTCCTCGTGGATCCGCGCTGCCTGCATGTGCCGATGCTCCTTCGCTGTCCGGGCGATGCTCACCCCGTGCCGGGGCCGCCATACGCCATGTCCCAGAACGCCACTTCGAAACCCGTCGATCGCTCGAAGATCTTCGAGAGCACGGCCATGCGGCTCGCGTCACCGGCGTCCGTCAGCCGGTCCAGGAGCGCGGTCGATCCCGCGACGATCGCCTCGTACTCTGCATCGCCGAACATCCTGATCCAGTCCGCGTAGATCGGATCTTCGGGCGTCCGCTCCATCAGCGGACGAGCGAGCTCGCCGTAGCTCCATTGACACGGCAGGACGGCCGTCAGGCCCTCCGCGCAATCGCCCTGCGCGCACACAGAAAGCATGTGCCGTGTGTACGCGTAGTTCGTCGGCAGCATGGAGCCGGTGCCCCCGATCGCTTCCGGATCGCCGCCCAGGCGCTCGAGGAAGCGCAGGTTCGCGGGGATCTCGTTGTCCGCGATCTGACGCAGGAAGCGACCGAGCGTCATCATCGCGTCGAGGTCGGGAGCCTTCGCCAGCGTGAGAGCGATCGCGCGTGCGTAGTCCATCAAGTAGAGGACGTTCTGTTCGAAGTAACCGCGGAACGTCTCGTGGGCAAGCGATCCATCGCCGATCGCGCGAACCATCGGATGGCCGATGGCGCGCTCCCACGTGGCGGCGCCGGCCTCCAAGAGGACCTGAGAAGCGCGTCGAGACCGCGTCTCCAACATCATGTCCACTACATCAGATACCAAAGAAGAGAGTCAAGTTCGTCACTCCTCACGAGACACGCGCGGCGGCCTCCAGCTGATCGTTCAGCACGCTTCGGATGTGGATCCGCATCAGACGCTCGGCCTCGCCCGGGTCGTGTGCTGCGATCGCGTCGACGATCAGCGCGTGCTCTTCGACTGATGCCTCGACGCGACCGGGGATCTCCTCGGTGAGCTTGCCGATCCGCGCCAGGTGGGCTTGCAGGTTCTCGATCAGCGCGCGGATCCGCTGGTTCGTCACCTGTTCGTAGATGGCGGTGTCGAAATCCCCGAGCAGTCCCGCCAGTCCGGCAACGTCGCCTTCGGCGCGGAGCTCACGACTGTGCGTGACGAGCGACATCAGGCGTTCGAGCTCGGCCGGGGACGCCGATTCCGCTGCGGCACGCGCGGCGGCTCCCTCCAGCAGCTCGCGCAGCTCATAGATCTCCTGCAGATCTTCGGGGGAGTAGGCGCTCACGACGGCGCCCTTGAAGGACGTGGTCTCGACCAGCCCCTCCTGCTCCAAGCGCGTGAGCGCCTCGCGAACGGGCGTCTTGCTGACACCGAGTTGCTCCGCGATCGTCGCTTCGCGGAGCGGCTCCCCGGGTTGCAACCGCAGATCGATGATGGCCTGGCGCACCTCCTCGTAGACCCAGTCGGTCACCTTGCGGCGATCGTGCCGCCCGCTGAACACCGCGCCCTGAGCGTCGGCCGGCTCGGCTTGCAACTGCTTGTCCACCATCTCCTCCTCCAGCGAACGATCAGTCGGTTGCGTGTTCGACGAGCTCGACGAGCAGACCTCCGAAGCCCGAGGGATGGACGAACGCCACCCTCGTCCCCATGCCCCCCGGCCTCGGGTGCTCGTCCACCAGACGGACGCCCTGGCCGCGGAGATCCTCGAGCGCGGCCTCGAGGTCGTCCACGGCGAAGGCTACGTGATGCAGGCCGGGTCCACGCTTGTCGAGGAATCGCTGCACCACCCCATCCCCGGTGGCTTCGAGGGTCTGGATGTAGGCGTCTCCGACCCCATACATCCGCTCGACGAATCCGGGACCTGTCTCCTCGTGCGGCTCGATGCCGATGAGGCGACACAGGGCCTCCTCAGAAGCGGGATCATCGCCGTGCGCGAAGGCGACGTGGTGCAGACCCGTAATCTTCCACGCCGAGTCAAGGGACATGCTCACCTCCCTCTGCCAGGACGTCGGCGAAACACGCGGCGAACGCCGCGATCGTTTCGCGCCGCCCTTCACCGAGCGGGAAGACGTTCACCGAGTCGACCCCCGCTTCGACGACCGCCCGGATCCGCTCCCGCGCGTGGTGCGCATCGCCGGCAAGCGCCACGCGACGGACGAACGAGTCGGGAAGGAGGCTGGCGGCGGTCGACGCCTCCTGGAACTCGCTCCCCGCGTACCGTTCGCGCACCTCGTCCACGAGCGAGGACGGCAACCCGGCGAGCTCGCAGATCAGCGGCGCCGTCTGGGGGAACCAAGCGGCGATCGAGCGCGCCGACGCGATCGCTCGGTCTTCGTCGTCGTCGATCGCGCCGTAGGCGAAGACCGCGATGTGGGGACGCGGTCGTCCGGCTTTCGCGGCGCCCCGGTCGACCTGCTCGAGCGCCCATGCGAGCGCCTCGGGGAACAACCCCACGAGCAGGATCGCCCCGTCGGCCACCTCGCCGGCCAACTCGAGCATCCGCGGGCCGCTGGCGGAGATGAAGATGGGGATGTCGGACCGGGCCGGGAACCGCAGATGGGCGTCGACCAGATCGAAGGCCGGATCCTCGACGCTCACGTGCTGGCCGCTCCACAACGCACGGATCGCGGCGATCGTCGCGCGCAGGGAATCCACCGAGCTGTGTTTCTGCCCGAGCGCCAGGAGTGGCCGATCGCCCGCGCCGATCCCGAGGATCATCCGTCCGCCGGAGATCTCATCCACCGTCGCCGCGGCGGCGGCCGTGATCGCCGGGTGACGGGTGAGCGGGTTCGTCACCGCCGTGCCGATCAGGAGTCGTGACGACCGCATCGCGGCCAGGGTCAGATACGCGTAGGGATCGCGCGCGTGCAACGAAGAGTCAGTGATCCACAAGCGCCGGAAGCCGAGCTCGTCGATCTCCCGCACCATCTCTTCGAACAGGGGCGGCTCGTACGCGCCTTGGAGCACGACACCCGGATCGATCGCCCTCACGCCAGCGCCTCCTCGAGGCTCGCGACCGTGGCAGCGAGGATCGCCAACCCGTCGGCGATCGGTGCGACGTCGATCCATTCCCCGGGCGTGTGCTCTCCCCCGCCCGTGGTGATCCCCAACGCGATCGCCGGGATGCCCCGGTCGTGGGCGGCGTTCGCGTCGGTGCTGGTCGCGACGAGGGCCGGCTCGATCCCCGCACCCTTCAGCGCCGAGATCGCCGCGAGAACGAGCGGATGGTCGTCGTCCAGACGCCCCGCCGGACGGCGACCGAGCTCTTCGATCCGGACTTCGAGTCCTTCATCCACGTGATGGTCGATGGCCGACCTCGCGCCGAGCCCGAGGGCGTCGAGTGCGGCCGCGTCGTCGCCCCGCAGATCGAGCTCGAACCACGCCGAGCGTGCGCGAGCATTGATCGCTTCCCCACCGCCGATACCGCCGACGTTCACCGCGGTCCTCGCATCGGCGACCCGCAGGGTGCCGATCTCGGCGACCATGGCCGCCACCGCGTGGATCGAGCTCGGCGCGTCCGGGGCCTCCCACGCGTGGCCGCCCGGACCAGTCACATTCACGCGCCATCGGATCGATCCCACGCCCGTCGCCGACACGCGGCCGAGATAGTTGCCTTCAACCGCGATCACGACGTCGATCGGCGAAGCGAACGAGCCGAGCGCTCCTCGGATCCCGCGCAGGTTGCCCAGGCCCTCCTCGCCGACGGTCGCCAAGAGCCACACGGGACGCCCGGACGTGTTCTTCAAGAGGTCTCCGACCGCCGAGAGCGACGCGACCGCGACCGAATCGTCGCCGACGCCCGGTCCGAAGAGTCGCCCGTCCTCCTCGCGCACATCGTGCGCAACATCGTCGGCGAACACGGTGTCGAGGTGCGCGCACACGACGATCGCGCAACCCGTACCGCTCCGCGCGAGCGCCCAGACGTTCCCGGTCTCGTCGACGTCGACCTTGTCCCACCCGTCGTCGGTCCACCAACCTTGAACGAGCTCCGCCCGCCGCGTCTCCGAACCGCTCGGGGCGGGGATCCTCGCGATCGCGATGGTCCGTTCGAGTACGACGCGGGCGAGAAGAGCAGGGTTCGGCGCGGTCATCATGGGGCGATCGCGATCCCCTCGGTGACGAGACCATCGACGTCTGCCGAGGACAGGCCCAGATCGATCAACACCGGCCGTGTGTCGGCGCCGAGCTCGGGGGCGGGACACGGATACGGGAGGGCGGCGCGCTCGAGACGGATCGGGATCCCCACGACCCGGTACGCATCCACATCTGCGTACCGGAACGTCTGGATCGACCCGAGCGCCGCCGCCTGTTCCCCTTCGAATACCTGGGCAACGTCGGCGACTTGGGCCACGGGCACGCCCTCGTCGCCAAGGAGCTGCAGCCAATGCGCGCTCCCACGTTGCCGCAGGACCTGCTCGAAACACTCGGTCAGAGCGTCTCGATGTGCCACCCGCGCCGCGTTGTCGGCGAAGCGCGGATCGTCCGGCAGATCCTCCAATCCCAACACGATGCAACAACGCCTCCAGAGATCCTCCGACCCCGCACCTGCCAGGACGATCCATCCATCGGCCGTGCGGAAGCCGCCGTACGGGGCGAAGGTCGGCGAGTGCGTCCCGAGCAATCCCGGTACGTGTCCGGATGCGAAGTAGCTGGCGGCCACCGTTCCGAGGCTCGTCATCGCGAACTCGAGTAGCGACGACGACACCTGTTGTCCGACCCCGGTCTCGAGGCGTTCGATGTGCGCCGCCAACAACCCCAGCGCGCAGCTGAGGCCGGCGCCTACGTCCAGCACGGGCGCGCCGACCTTGACCGGACCGGACGCGGCGCTGCCCGAGACACTCATGAGGCCGCCCTCCGCCTGCAGGATGAGGTCGAACCCTCCCTTCGAGGCGTCCGGCCCGACGTCCCCATACCCGGAGATGGATCCGTAGACGATCCGCGGGTGGCGGGCGTGCACCGAGTCCCAGTCCAACCCGTAGCGCGCGAGGCTCCTCGGTCGGGCGTTCTCCACAAGGAAGTCCGAGGACGCGAGCAATCGCTCGAGCGCTTCTGCAGCCGCGACGGCGCGGAAATCCAACGCGACGCTTCGCTTGCCGGTGTTCAACGACACGAACAGAGCCGATCCATCGCCGACGCGCTCGGTCCCCTGGACGCGATAGGGATCGCCGCCGGGAGGCATCTCGAGCTTGATCACGTCGGCCCCCAGCGCGGCAAGGAGCGCGGTCGCCTGCGACCCGGCCACGAACCGAGTGAGGTCGAGGACGCGCAGTCCGTCGAGCGGCCGGTTCACCACGGGTTCGGCTCCCGGAACTCGCCGAACACCCCGCGGAAGACGTCGGACATCTCGCCGACGGTCGCGCCGGCACGTGCGGCCACGATGAGGGCGGGCATCACGTTGACGGTCCCGCGTGCAACCTGCTCCAACCCCGAGAGCGCCGCAGCGCACGCCGCCGCGTCTCGGATGGCGACGCGCTCGGCCGTCCGCGCGACCTGCCGTTCGACGATGCCCTCGTCCAGCCGGAAGAGCTCCGTTGCATCGGCCGCGTCGTCGCCTCCCACGTGGACGTTCACTCCGACCTTCGGACGCACGCCCTCGGCGATCTCGCGCTCGATCCGATAGGCGGACTCCGCGATCCACCGCTGAGGGATGCCCCGCTCGATCGCGGTCACCGCACCGCCTGCGGCTTCGATCTCCGACAGCGCCTCCCCGGCGCGGGCCTCGATCTCGTCGGTGAGTCGTTCGACGAAGAACGAACCCGCGAGCGGGTCGACCGTCCTGGTGACGCCGGATTCGAGCGCGATGATCTGCTGCGTGCGCAGGGAGAGCGTCACGGCCTCCTCGGAGGGGATCTCGAACGGCTCGTCGTAGCCCATGACGTGGATCGACTGCGCGCCGCCGAGCACGGCGCCGAGACATTGGATCGTGGATCGTATGACGTTGTTGAGCGGCTGCTGCGCGGTGAGCGTCGTCCCGGAGTTCCCGGAGAAGAACCGGAGGCGTCCCGAACGCGGATCGGTCGCCCGGAAACGTTCCGTCGCGATCCAGTACCACATCCGACGAGCCGCGCGCAGCTTCGCCACTTCTTCGAACAGATCGAGGGTGGTCGCGAAGTGGAACGAGAGCCGGGGAGCGAACGCGTCGAAGTCCGATCCGCGCGCCACGAGCTCATCCGAGTACGCGATCGCGGAGGCCATCGTGAGCGCCAGCTCCTGGACGGCATCGCATCCCGCCTCACGCGCGTGATACCCGGTGATCGAGATCGGGTTGAACCGCGGCAGATGCGCCGACGAGAACTCGATCACGTCGCACGACAGCCGCATCGACGGCCCGGGCGGAAAGATGTAGGTCTTGCGTGCGACGAACTCTTTGAGGATGTCGTTCTGCAGGGTGCCCGTGAGGTGTTCGTACCCGACGCCCTGCCCCTCGGCCGCAACCAGGTACGTGGCAAGGATGATGGCGGCGGTCGCGTTGATCGTGAAGTTCACCGAGGTGCGATCCAGCGGCAGACCATGGAACAGGTCGATCATGTCCTCGGCCGTGTCGATCGCGACGCCGACGCGTCCGACCTCGGCACGTGCCACGGGATCCGCGGAGTCGTAGCCGAGTTGCGTGGGCAGGTCGAATGCGACCGAGAGAGCCGTCTGCCCGCGCTCCAGCAGAAATCGGTACCGAGCGTTCGTCTCCTCCGGGGACCCGAAGCCGGCGAACTGGCGCATCGTCCATAGCTGTCCCCGGTACATCGATGGGTACGGCCCGCGCGTGAACGGTGCCTCGCCGGGAAGACCGAGTCGATCCTGCAGGCCCTGCGGTCCGCCCTCGATATCCGCAGAGGTGTAGACGGCCTGGATCGGGACGCCGGAGTCGGTCGTCACGGGCGGGGCCGTGTCGTGTGCGGATGCTCCCTCGCTCATCGCGCCGTCCTCGTGGCTACCGCCAGCGACAGCAAGGCACCGCACACCTCCAGGAGATTCGTCCCCACCGGGAAGACCTCCGCCACGCCGAGCGCCCGCAACGCGTCGACATCGCCGGCCGGGATCGTTCCCCCGAGCACCACGGGCACGCCGGACATGCCGCGCGCATCCCGCTCCTGAAGCAGCTGCTCCGCGAGCGCCAGGTGAGCGCCGGAGAGGACCGAGATCCCGATCACGTCCGCGTCGTCGTCCGCTGCGGCCTGCACGATCTCGGCGACGCTCCTGCGCAACCCGAGGTAGATCACCTCGGCTCCCGCGTCCCGCAGCGCCATCGCGATCACCTTGATGCCGCGATCGTGGCCATCGAGCCCGGGCTTGGCGAGCACGATCCTCGCCGGAAGCCCCCTCACCGCAGCTCTCCCGCCACCATGACCGGCCGGCCGTCGAGCTCCAGGGTCGCGTCTTTCATGACGCAGTCGAGATGCGCCACCGCGTCGACCACGCCACCGTAGGCCATCGAATTCCCCAACGCGATGTGCGCCGTCCCGAGCGCGGACTCGGTCTCCATCGCGACCCCGCACACCCGACCCGCGGGGTTGAACGCCATCGACACCTCGGCAACGTTCCCCATCCGCTCGTCGTCGCAGCGCGCGAGCATGTCGCGAAGCCGATCGGCGTTCGCTCCCTCGAGCCCGGACATCTCACCGTCCTTGACATGGATCACGACCGGTTCGGGAAGGGGGCCCGGGCCCATGAAGAGGAGGTCGGCATCGACGACGACGATCCCCTGCGTCGTCCCCTCGACCGGCGCGGTCCCCGCCTCGATATCGGGCGGCGCCATATACGAGCCGTCGGTCCTGGCCACTCCGTGCAACACACGCCCAGCCCGCCCCTCCACCGAGCCCTGGAGATCCGTCCCAGCGGGCGTGGTCAGACGGAACCGGGACGCGTCGTCCCATGCCC